>CAZCHT010000010.1:0-57499 GCA_964498705.1 uncultured Bdellovibrio sp.
ATTTCGCCAACAATCTCCTCTGCTAATGCTTCTGATTCTAAATACCGACGCTTCAAAAATGGCGGTGCACTATGAGTACTACAGAATCACTTGCTGAAAGTCTTCCGTTTTGGGAGATAGAGGCGTCTCCTTTTCCTCACGTTTTATTATTTGACGGCTCAGTCTCCTCTGGTTTTGAAATTCTGCCTTTAGATATCGAATGTTTTGATGAGACAAGAATCAACCAGCTCACGATGGGACTGCGTGCGTTTGCAAACTCACTGCCTGAAGACATGACTTGCCAGTTTCTTGTTAGAATCGAAAATGACATCGACGACGTTCTTGTTGCTCATACAAAACTTGTAACAACCGAAAACCAGTTTTTGAAAAATCTTGATTTTGCTCGGGCCGAAAGCTTATCAATGCAAGTGAAGTCAGGACTGCTATTTAAGCCAAGGCTTCTATTTTTTCTGAAAACATCTGGATCTGAACGGCCTGGCTCATTTTCTTTTTCATCGACAAAAAAGTTTGCCGCTGAATTTGAAAAGCAATTTGAAGACCGGCTTCAGACTCTGAGTCAAGCGCTTGAAACTGCAAAAGCGACACTTTCATCAATGGGATTTTCGGCTGACGATTGCACCAAGGAGGATTTCGTTGAAATTCTTTACAAGCATTTCAATCCGAAGCGATCAGAAAGCGTAACTCCGCCAAAAATTTCTAAACGAGATACTGATCTTGATGACATATCACCTCGTGCGCAGCTCGTATTTGGCGACTTAGTTTTAGATCAACAAGATTTTGTCCTTGATCAATTAAAAACAAGAGTGATCACCCTTAAAACACTGCCCGAAATGACTTTTGCCGGAATGATGAGCGGCTTTCAGGCGCTGCCCTTTAGGTATGAGCTTCTGTTTTCATTTAACATCCCTGATCAGTCCAAAGAAATTAAAAATCTTGAATCCAAACGTCGAATGGCGCACTCGCTTTCAAGCTCGTCGAGCAATCGAGTATCAGATCTAGAAAGTGAATCACGACTTTTACAAACTACAGATTTGCTTCGTGAAATTATCGAAACTGGGCAAAGAGTGTTTCAAGCCGAACTGATGATTATATTACGGGAGCCAACGGGCGTTGACGGAGAACGCCGCTTAAATCTTCATACGAAAGAAATTCTGTCACGATTCAAAACCTTGAGTGGCTCTGAAGGCATGCAGGAAACAGTCGCTAGCTGGAAGGCCTTTAAAGCCAATTTGCCCTTAGCACCTAGATCAATGGTACGAGCAAAGCGAATGAAAACCAATAATCTGGTCGATTTCTTTCCGGTTTACGGTGCAGCAACAGGTGATGAAAAGCCTGTGTGTTTGATTAAAACAAGGCTCGGGACTTTGTATTCTCTGAACCCATATTCGGCTCGGTTGAATAATTTTAATTCGCTTATCACGGGGTCCAGTGGATCAGGAAAAAGTTTTGCCAATAATTTTCTTATGCTTCAGCAAATTGCCAGGGGCACCCGTGTTTTTATAATCGACATCGGGGGATCTTATAAAAAAATGACCGAGCTTCTAGACGGTCAATATTTTGAAATCAATCTGACCGGCCTTTATCGAATAAATCCTTTTGAACTGCGTGATCCAAAACTAGCTCCGTCCGGTGAAAAACTTAAAGGCTTAGTCAGTATTATTGAACAAATGGTGGTGGATCAGGGTGAAAAGCTGACCCGTTTTGAACGAGTTCAGCTTGAAGAGGCGCTCACTAATGTTTTTGAGTCTTCGAGAACTGCTGCTACGCCTAGCTCGCCCGTGTTGTCAGATCTTGCAAAATATTGTCTAGCAAGCTCCGAGGACTCTCTACGTCGAATTGGAAAATTGCTTTTCCCATGGATTGGAGCCACGCCCTATGGCCGCTTGCTTGACGGGCATGGGAAAATTGAAGCCGATAGAACTATCGTTGCATTTGATCTTAAAGGCTTATCGCAATACCCAGATCTTCAGTCGGTGATGATTCTAATTCTGACGAATTTTATTCTTGAGCAAGTTGAAAGCGACCGAACCGCGCCCAAAAGAGTTCTTCTTGATGAGGCGTGGGAGTTATTAAAAAGTCCTGCCGCTAGTCAATTTATGGAGTATGCGGCCAGAACATTTAGAAAAACTGGCAGCGGGATTTCATTTATCACCCAAGGTGTAGAAGAAATTATTGCTAGCGGCATGGGGCCAGCTATTTTAAATAATACAGCTACCAAGCTTATAATGCTCCAAAAAGGTGACACCAAAGTTTTAAGGGACGCACTGAAACTCAACACCCAGGAACTTCGGCTGATTCAGAGTTTAGAGCAAAGAAAAGGCGTTTTTAGTGAAGGCTTTTTGATGGAGGGTGAAAGTAGGCAGGTTATCAGAATCCAGCCGTCGCCACTTGAATACTGGATTTCAACTTCAGATGCCAGAGACAATCAGCTTTTGGAACAATTCAGAAACGACGGGCTCACATTAGAAGCCGCTTTAGTAAAAGCGAGTGCGATCGCGCCATTTGGTGTTTCTTCGATGAAGGCGGCCGCATGAGAAAAAACCTAGTTGCTACGGCTCTTTCAGTTACTCTATTTTTTAGTTCCAGATCCGCGAAAGCGGATCTGTTTGGTGGGGATGTTGTCATTCTCACCCAAATTTTGGCTCAAGCAATTCAAACAGTCATAACTCTTAAGAGCGTTCTTGACACTGGCAAAGATTCCCTAGATCTGATGCGCGACATAAATGCAGGGGTTCGAAGCGGGCTTGATTTAATCAGGATCATCAATCCCAATTTTAATCCTGGTGTTTATGGTGATTTGCGAAATGCAGATGACGTCCTTCGTGCATTGCAAGCTGTGTATGGCTCAGTCCCCCAAGGGATGGATCAAGATTTAATGAAATCTCAAGATCAAAGCGTCGCAGAAGTCATTTCGATGAATCGAAATCTTTATGATTATGCCGATCAAGTTGACCGCGAAAAAGATCGCATCCTGTTTCATGCCCAAGTTGTAAGTCCCCAAGGGGCCGGAAAATTACAAAATCAAGCATTGGGTGTCCTAATCGGAGTGATGACACAGCTACTGAGAACGCAAAGTCAAATGCTCAAAATTATGGGTCAAAATATGGCCTATGATAACCGCAAAGAAAAAATGGCAACTCAAAATTTTCAAGAAAATTATCAGAGCCTATCGCATGGCTTTGGCTCGCTTCCGCGTGAAACCAAACTCCCAAGAATCGGAGGTGGTAAATGATTCCAAATATTGAAGTCCTCGGAACGCTTGTGCGGGATTTATACCAAGGCTTAAGCCAATTGTTCTATTTGATGATGCCTGTGGCGATTTTATTTTCCATTGTCTTTGGATATTTAAAATCAGGTGATGCGAACTATCCCGACGTGATTAAAAGAAGTTTTGTGGCGGCACTGCTTTTGGCTTCATTTCCTGAAATTTCAAATTTGATCTTGGATGTCTGCGACGGCATTGCTCTGAAAATTGATAATATGTCAGGACTTGAGACCTTCATGCGAATGGCGCAAGAGAAATCACAAGGCTATGCTGTGGCTAAGAACGTACTGCTGCTTAAATTTGACGATTTATTTATGGCAATATTGAGCTTTGGTAGTTTTGTCCTTTTGTTAATTGCTCGGTATATCACAATTGCGCTCTATTATTTCTATTGGGTATTGCTTTCGGTTTGCGCCCCGTTGATGATTCTTTGTTATATTTTCCCGAGAACTGCCGGGATAACTGCGAACTTATATCGCGGACTAATCGAAGTGGCGTGCTGGAAAATTTTGTGGGCCATTATGTCGGCGATGCTGACCTCATTGTCATTTGGTAACATCTATAAAACTGAGGGCTCTTATCTTACGTTGATCGTCATGAATTTTGTAATTGCCGTCGCATTGCTGTTCACGCCAATGCTTATGCGCTCACTCATCGGAGACGGCATTCAAGCAACCGCGCAGACAATCGGAACAACGGCGGCTTTGGCAGCGGTCGCATTGCCTGGGAAAATTGCGACCATCCACCAAGTTTCACGCGAGGTTCTCTCGAACACGCGGTCCTATGCGGGACAAAAAATTCAATCAATTCAAAACAATTTTAAACGACCCAATGGGTCTTAAAAGGAGGTGTTCTTATGAATAATAAAATCGTTCTACAAACAAGCAGCTTTCCAAAAGCAATGAGAGAGTTCGCTGAGGAAAATCTAAATCTAAAATTTCTTTGCGGCGTGCTTCTTGCCATAGTCACTTTAATGCTTTTATTGGTCCTATTTCTTGTCAAACAAGGACCCATGGTGATCGCCCTTGACGGCAGCGGTGAAGTTTCAAAAATTGAAACTAAAATCACAGACCTTCAGGTTGAAGTTGCCGTCAAAGAATATATTAAACACCGTTATTCTTGGGATGAAAAAACCGTCATTCAGGAAATTGGAAAAGCAAAGTTCTTTGTCCTGGCAAGCCTTGCTCCTGCCTTTGAGAAATCAATGCAGGAAACGTATAAGTTCGTTAAAGAAAAAAAGGTGCGGCAGCGGGTTTATCCAAAATCAGTATCGGTCGATTTCAAAGAAAAGAAAGTTACCATTCTTGCTGATAGAATTACTGAATTTGACAACTTGAAGGCGGCGACCGAAATGCGGCTTTCATTTCAATTTTTGATTGATGATCGCACAGTTGTAAATCCCTGGGGCGTTTATATTACAAAAGAAACAGAAGAGGCCATTCGATGATAAGAATAACTCTACACTTTTTATTTGTGTTTTTCTCCTCACTAAGTTTGCAGGCGCAGATTCGAAAGGTCACCGTTAGCGCAGATGAAATTCTAACTGTCAAAACAGCTCTTGGAATCGCAACCATAATTCAACTGCCCGATACAATTCAATCGGCAATCATTGGCGACCAATCAGGATTCAAAATTGAATATTTGGATCGAGCCGTGACTATCAAGCCTCTTAGAATGGGAGTTAAAACTAATCTCTACCTTGTTACTGACAAGCGCCGCTACAACGTAAGGCTCGCTGCGCTTTCTCAGGTGGTAGCGGACTACATTGTATATATTAAAAATTCCGAACAAGTAGTTAGCTCATTGAGGTGGTCTAAGGTCGGAGTTAGTCAGCAATCAGGTGATTTGAAGCTCACCGTTGATAGGGTCGGAAACTCTAAGGAGGGATTTGTTCTTATTGATGCGAAACTTACCTCTGAGGGAATAAAATCAATGCCGATTAAGCCAGCCGAAATCGAGATAATTCAGGACGGGAAATCAAAGGTCATCAATGGACTTTTTCTTTCAGATCTTAAGGTCGCCAAAGGGAAAGTAATAATAATTGGAATTTCTCTAGCTAAACCTGATCTCATTCCCAAGAAGCCATTAACCCTCATCCTTAAATCCCAAAGAACGCTTTCAATTACGCTTTCGGAGATGCAAGTATGGAAATAAAAAATAATTTGAAAAATTTTCTAGCTTCGATAAAAAATATCTTATCCAAAACAACGGGTTCGTTTTTAAAAAAATCTGAAGTGAGTCAAAAATTAGATGTAAATTTCAAAGCATTTAAAATTCTTGGTGGAATCAGCATAGTAATTTTCATTGCGGTTGTTTTCATTATGCCAACCGAGGTTCCTGTGGAGTTTGCAGAAAAAATTGACCATCAAAGTACTATAACGGATTCAACCAATGAGTCGTCTGAACCAAAGAATTCTCAAGGTTCGGCTGAAGCCCTTTGGGGATCTCCGAAAATGACATTGCCTCAGGGCTCAGGCTCTTCGCAAGTCAACTACAATGCACCTATGGTGATCGACTCTAAAGGTGGAAACGCAAAAACTGAACTCAGGGCAGGAATCAGACTTCCCCTTCGGCTTCTTGATAAAGTTGTCGTATCACAAGACCCAGTGCCAATTCTGGCAGAGTTGATTCTTAATTCTGAGTCTGATTCGGGTTTGAAACTTCCGGCTGGGACAAGATTCTATGGTGAGGCAAGCTTTCAAAAGGGATCGGATCGAGCCACTATTCGATTTAGCCAGATTTCACTCCCCAGTGGGCAGATCAAAAAAATTTCTGCATTGGCATTAAGTAAGGATGGTCAGCCCGGAGTCGTTGGACGTATTTTTTCAGATGGTATGAAAAATACCGCAGGACAGGTCATAACAACCTTTGTCGGCGGTCTTGCTGCGGGAAGCATGGAAACCGATATGCTTGGCAGGTCAAAAGGCGGAATTGAGAACGGCTTACTTGGAGCGGTAGCGGCAACCGCCCAGGGCCGAGCACAAGCCTACGGTGAGAAACTAAAAACAGAACGAGAATGGATTGAGCTCAATACTGGTATCGAATGCGACGCCGTTTTGAATGATTCATTTAAATTACAAGAAGGAGGTGACAACTATGAGTGAAAATAATAAATCAGAAATGACAGATCGAGGTTTTGCGGTGCTTGTTGCAGGACTAGGTCTTTTCGTAGGATGGCTAAAATTTAAAGTTCAAATTGTGGCTTTTTATTTCAAATGGCGCTACGCGATTGCTGTAGCTATCACAATTTTAATTCTTGCAGTCTATATTAAGCTTCGAAATAAATTTGTGTCTCTTTTTAAAGAGAGTGACCTAGCAAACGAAATCTTGTCGCCCAAAGAGGGTGAAGATTCCGTTTTCGCGGGCGTCACGCCAAGAGGAAAACTAGTTCACATTAAACAATCCTATCGAAGAATGCACACCCAAATTGTTGGAACGACCAATGCTGGTAAAACAGAATCCGTGATCTTACCCTGGGCCATTGATGATATCAGAAAAGGTCGGGGGCTAGTAATCATCGACGGTAAATCTGATCGAACATTGATTGATAAGATCTATGCCTACGCAAAAAGGTTTCATAGAACTCAGGATGTTAGAATTCTTTCGCTATGTAATCCTGAATTCAGCAATACGTTTAATCCATTCTATGGGGGCTCCGTACTTGAAATTGTGGAACGTGTTTTTGCGGCACTTACTTTTGAAAACGAATATTTCAAAAGTATCCAGTACGATGCATTGTTGCATTGTCTACTCATTTTGGAGGCTGCTGGTATTGAGCCCACTCCATTTCGCGTGATTGAGCTACTAAGAAGTGAAGCGCAATTGGCCCATATAGCAAAGCGCGTGAGTCGCCCTGAGCTTGTTTTATGGATTGAAAACTTTTTGAAACTTGGCCGTGAAGAACGTGAAAAAAGAACCAGTGGACTTGCGGCGCAGCTACAAGTTTTCGCTGTTGGGGTCACTTCAACAATTTTTAACTCTGGAAAATCAGAAATTGATTTTGAAAAGGCTCTTGAAGAAAATCAGATTATTTACTGCCAGTTGCCAGCTTTAAAAATTCCAACACTAGGCAAAATGACCGGCAAGATGCTCCTTCAATGCCTCCAAAGCGCCGTTGCTTCTCGTCACCTAGGTAGCGCTAAAGGCAGTTCACTTTTCTCGGTGTACTTGGATGATTTTACGGAATATTTGACTCCAAGCTTTGTGACGCTTTTGAATAAGTCTCGCAGTGCAAATGTGAGTGTCGCGTTTGCCCATCAAGCACTTGGTGACCTTGATAGTCTTGGTGAAGGTATTAAAAATACGATCCTTACCAATTCTAACTTGAAAATATTCATGCGTACCAATGAGCCCGAGTCGGCTGAGTATTTCTCGTCTGTAATCGGCACCACACTTTCAGAAAAGCGCACGGATCGACAAAAAGACGGCTTTGTTGGAGCTACCAAAACGGGTGACTCATCGGTTCGTGAGGTTGAAGAGTTTAGATTTCATCCGAATCTTTTCAAGCAGGATCTTGGCGTTGGCGAGGCCATCGTTGTACTTCCGCACGCAAAAGGCAGCTACCCATTTCGCATCAAATTCAAAATGGCGCTCGATTTAGATAAGCCCCAGATTCCAATTATTTTTAAACCAGAGCCGATCGGTTTGCCGCCGATCGCTCTTGAAAATCAATTGGAAACTAAGGGTGGTGTGCAAAAAGTGACAGCCACTTCGAACACTACGAGTCTTCCCGAGGGATCGCCAGCGGACCACATTCTTAAAGCCGCCGATCAAAAGATTCTTAACAGCGAAACCAAGGCGGCAGCATGAAAGGCGGCTTAATTTTAATCAGTCTTTTGATGTGCGCATCGTGCGCTCATACACCCAGATGCGGAAATCCAGATGGAGCTAAGGTCATTCTGTATTCAGACGAGAGCTGTATTGTCCGAATCCGCCAGGTCACTATTGGTACTGAAATGAAAATTCCAGGAAGTTTAAAAGACACAAATTTTGCAAATTTTAGCTTGGAATGGATAGAGCCAAAAATGGATTCCGGAAAAATCGAGCTTGGCCACTTTGCTCTCATTCAAAATTCCGAAGGCGCAAAATGATGACCCAAAACTACAGACAAGCTTGCCAAAGACTCCTTGAATTTACAGCGCGGTTTGGTTTTGTCACACGAGACATATTCTTTGAATTCTTATGCCCACTTCAGCGCAGCAGCCAATATGCTATCTGGGCGGAACTGAAATCTAGCCGACTTATTGAAGTCTCTCGTTCAAATGCAGACGTATTTTATCTTACTAAAAAAGGACGAGCACTTTTTCAACGGCCTGCAATTCCAGCACGATCTATTTATTTTGTCGAGCATGATATTTATGTCGCTCAATTGCTTTTAACACTTAACCAGTCAGGCATGCTTGCCGAGTATTGGACCGAGCGAAAACTTCGATCAGAGCCTAACGTCGCCTTTGAAGTCCTTGGAACCGATAGACTTTCAAAATTTCCCGATCTTGTCGTTGAATTGAAATCAGCTACCGGAAGTTTAAAAATTGCCATTGAGGTCGAACGTTCACAAAAAACGTCGGCAAGATATGATCAAATAGCAATGAACTACGTGAACGCAACAAGCCTCGGTCTTTTAGTTTTTGCGTGTGAAACACAGGCCACCAGAAATTCAATCCAAAAAGCTTTTCAGGGTGAGTATTTCGAGCGTGCAGCCAAAATACCTGCGACCCTGTTGCTAGAAGACTTTACTAAAGCGAGGGCTGGCGCAGATGTAAAATTTTTGAATCGAACTATGAGTTTCAAAAAATTGATTTTAGCGGCTCTTAAAAGAACAGAATCCGATTGGATAGATGGCGTGGATAAAACATGGAAAGTCGTCCACGAATTATCCAAGAAAAATACGGAGGCCGCATGAAAAATCAAAAGCGAAATCAATTAGCTGCGTCCCACCCAACCCCGCCCCCTTGGGCAGTAGCCCTTCCTGACCACCCCCACCCAACGAGTTGGTTGAAGGTGGTCAGGAACCAGGGGTCGGGGTTGGGTGGGAGGAAAATTAGGAAAATAATTGAAGAAGTAAAAACAAGAATAATGAGGAAAGAAAAAGAAACAACAAGACGCAAAACCGGAGGGAAAAGTCTGAATAAGATTAGTGCTAAGAAAGAAATCTGTGCTGTCATTGACGATGCAGTTCTTCGTTTGCGGGTTTTGTGGTTGGACTTTTCTCCTCCGGTTTTGCGTCTTGAAGTAACAGGGCGAACTCCTGCGGAGATCGCGGTTTCGAACAGACCAAAGTATTCTGCTACGTCATTAAAATTCAATAACAGAGGAGGTGTCTTATGAGCAAAGATGAAAAAATTAAAGAAGAGACCATCAAAAAAGAGGGCCGAATTGTCGTCAGTGTTGAAGCTGAAGCGGCAGTGGGACAAATGACTGATCGGGTAAATAACGGCTTTGATGCTGGCAGGGCAAATCGTTATGATGTCGCAAGTTTTATGATTCTGTGGTTTAAGAACAATGCGCCCGATGACGTAATTTTGGAAATTCGCCGCCATTCAGCAAACGCTTTTTCAATGCTCGATGCGGTCCAAAAGAAGTATAAAGCATTGGGCGAGCTACCTGCTGATATTCAGGCGGTCCTGGATAAGCATTTCTTTGGCGAAGCCGCCAAAGAGCAGAAAAAATTAAAAAAGAACTTGAAACAAGAGTATATCCCCGATATACATATTGAAAGTGACGAAACTGTATGAGTCCAAAAAAATTCAAATCAATCAGAGAAAAATTGGGACTCACACAACCAGAGTTAGCCGCATTACTTGGCCTTTCGGGAAAGGCACCGATCAGTCATTTTGAAACTGGGTTTAGGACTCCAAGTCCCATATTCAGCGCCGTAATGACATATATGGAAAGCCTCTCGGAGCGAAAGGCTCAGGAGTTTATTGAAGAGTTTGGGCGGCATATAAAAGATGCCGAGAAATCCACCAAGGATGTTAAACGTGGGTAGGAAATCCACCTATACGGCGGCGGTGGATTTTGATGACGACAGCATGACGGTAGAGCTAATCGGTGTCCCCGATAGCTCGGAAGATGCCGAAGCAAGGTGCGAAAGAGTTGAAAAACTCATCGCTAAAATTATCCTTCTTGGTCAAACAAGAGGACGTCCACCAAAGGAGGACTTAGATGAAGAACAAATCGCAGCCTGACATAAATACCATTTCTCAAGCGGCACTGCTTATCGGGTGTTATTCAAGAGTTTCTACGGACGAGCAGGCAAATGTCATCGAAGGTTCGCTTGATAACCAGCGCCATCGTCTGCAATCATTTTTAGATATTAAAAATTTGCAAGAGCCCGGATGGGGTCACCTAATTGAACATTTTGTTGACGACGGATATTCTGCTAAAGACACCAACCGCCCGGCTTATGAGCGGATGATGAAGGCTTTAAAGTCCGGTAAAATTAATGCGGTCATGGTGACAGAAATTTCTCGGTTGTCGCGCAATATTCCTGATTTTTGTGGCTTTCATAAAATGTTAGAAAGCCAAGGGGCAAAGTTTTTTTCGATCAAAGAGCAATTTGATTCAAGTACCCCAGTTGGAAAAATGATGCTCTATAATATGATAAATTTGGCTCAGTTCGAGCGTGAGCAGACCTCGGAACGTGTTGCCATCAACTGCCACTCCAGAGCCCAGCGCGGATTTTTAAACGGAGGCCCGTCAATCCTTGGATACGATAAAGATCCGGCGAAGAAGGCGACCTTTTTAATCAATGAGGAAGAAGCGAAAAACGTTCAAAGAATTTTTGATGTATTCATTGAGCAAAGAACATTAAGCCGCACCATTGACGCAATTACGGCAGAGGGAATAAAACCTAAAGCCCGCGATAATGCCAGAAACCGTCTCGTGAAAGCGGGAAGGTGGACCATTGATTCGTTGAGTTTTGTTCTTAAAAATCGCTCCTATATTTCCGTTCGTGAAGTTAATAAGGGAAATAAGAATAAAGACCAAAGTAAACTTAAAGCTTGGCAACGATACGGAATTTTTCCAGCATCGTGGCCAGCTATCGTTGATGAAGTGACGTTCACTACAGCCGCCGTAATCCTTGAAGAAAATATTTTACGCGAGCGAATGCGCCTTAATACGTCAGCTACTCGAGTTTTTGCTGCCTCTGGGTTGTGTGTATGTGAGGAGTGCGGACGAAAACTTGTCGGCCAATCAGCTCACGGCAAAAAACAAGTTCATCGCTACTATGTTCACTCATCTAAAAAAGGTGACATCATTGATTGCACTGTTAAACGTATTCGTGCTGAAAAAATTGAGACAAAGCTTGCAGATTATTTGTCAGAGATTCTTCTTCAGGCTGGCCATTTTGATAAAGTCGAACAAAGAATCAGGGAACTTGCCAGCCAATCACCAGAACAACTTAAGACTGACAAAGCTCGCCTAACCCTGGAACACCAAAGGCTCACGCTTGCCATCAAAAATACTTTTAAGATCCAGTCGGCTCTTGATGCTGCGTCAGAAGCGATTCAAGAGACAGCCAAAGAACTCGAAGATCTTAGCCGTAAAAAACGCCATATCGAGGCAGAGCTTGAGAATTTAAAAACCAAGGAAGTTGCTAAAGATGACCTTAATGATTCTATCGCTGAGCTCAAGGACCGGCTCGCATCGTTCCGCAAAGGCTGGGTTAAGGCGTCAGCAGTTATGAAGAAGACATTGCTTAAAGACTTAGTTTATTTTGTCCTTGTTGGACCCAAGGGGCTCAAGATTCAGTTTCGTCTGAAACATGGTGAACTGAACAAAGACGTCACCCCAGTTGAGCTAAAAGCGTCTAAAGATTTTGAAAATAACGTCATTGAATTGGCAGAAAAAAGACGTGCGATATCCTCAGCTCCGGTCGCTGATTCGGCGTCTGCTGACGCTGGCCCCGCAGAGGGGAAGACATTTAATAATTTGGGTATCCTTGGTTCGCAAGTTGTAGGAATTGGTAGGGAGTACAGGATTCGAACCTGCGACATCCACCTTGTAAGGGTGGCGCTCTACCAACTGAGCTAACTCCCTGTCGGTCTGAGAGAGTCTTGTTTAACAAAGACCCTCTGGGTTGTCTACTAAAAATAATTACTGAAGTTTATTTCGGCAATTTGGACTTGTTAATGTTCCCAGATTCACACGAGCCATCGAGAAATGTGTGAATGTATAGCTGTTTATAGCTGCAATCGATAACATTACCACGTTGCCTTCATAAGAAGCTGGTACTTTTTTCACAAACGAGCTGGCTGCAAAATTTCTAAGGTTCAATCGATAAACCTCGCGATTTTGTGCATTTCTTAGAGTCGCGTAGATCACTTTTGATGAACTCAAGCTACCTACTCCCGCACCTATTACCATGCATGACTTTGGATCCATTTGTTGGATGTAAAGAATACGGTTGTTTGCGCTTTGGTTAACTACTTTAAATGTGAAATATGAAGTCGGAACCTCGCCTTGACGTAACATCCATGAACCTGACAACAACATCCATGAAATAGGTTCTTCTTTGCCCCAAGGAACGGGAATAAAAGAATCTCCGTCTAATAAATAATCATTTCTATTAGGAAATACTGGGCCTGTGCTCGTAGCAGCGGTAGACGCCACGCTTGAGAACATCAAAACTACTATCAGAATTTGTTTAAAATATTGCAGTAGCCACTTCATAATATCTCCTTAGATTTCAAAATGCACTTTCACAGCTTTATTAAAATAATAACCGTTTTTAGCTCTGAAAAGGTATTTTGGTTTATCGTATTCCGGTTCAATCAACTTCCGTAGTCGCTTAATCGTCACATAAATTTTGTTGTCATGAACACTTGGATCATATGGCTGCTTCCAAACGTTTTCCACTAAATATTCTTTAGAAAAAATAACACCTTGGTTTTGAATAAACAATTTCAGCAAATCGAGTAAAATAAATTGGTTTTTGAAATCAATTCGGCCAATTTTTTGCTCTACCACTAAGTGATTCGCTTCATCAAATAACACGTCGAAGTTAGTTTGAACTTCGCCGCCAATTTTATCTAAATTCATTTTAATCATTCGGGCTAAACGAGCTTGGTTACGCTCATCCACCATTCTTAACGCCATGTTTAGATATACACGGGCTGAGTCTTTATCGCCCATGTCTAAATAGGTTACGCCTAGCATACCGGTGATTGAAATATGAGTTACAATTTTCTTGCACTCC
Organism: uncultured Bdellovibrio sp.; assembly: GCA_964498705.1. Taxonomy (GTDB): domain Bacteria; phylum Bdellovibrionota; class Bdellovibrionia; order Bdellovibrionales; family Bdellovibrionaceae; genus UBA2316. The sequence goes on from CAZCHT010000010.1 coordinate 13,467, forward strand.
TTCAATTCTTCGTAGGCTTCCCACATGATGTTCAAAGCTTCGTCGTATTTCTTTTGAATTCTAAAAATATCAGCATTCAAAAGTTTGGCAGACAATCGGATCTCAGGAAAATTATATACTTGGAAGAACACGTGCAGATTGTAAACTTCTTTTAAAGCTTCTGCATAACGACCCATCATGAAGTACACAAGACTGATCATGAAAATAGCGTTACAAATGTCTTCTTTATCGTCTTCTGTAAGAGCCAAAGATAAAGATCGCTGAGCATAATCAAGTGCGACTTCGTGTTGGCCCTTGTAGCTGGCGCATAAAGATAGTGTGAAATAAGTTTTAGAGTTAAGAGAGAAACCTTCTTTTAAAACTAAGTCTTGTAATTGTTCTTTTGTAGCGTTGATTTCGTCGAAACGTTCGCGTTCTGCATAGATTCTAAGGAAGTTGTTTTGGCATTTCAGATAACCAGAGAAGTTTTTTTGGGCAAAATAGATTTGAGCAGCCTGATTCAAAAATCCCATGGCGCTATCATAGTCACCGCGATCACAGTGAAGTTTGCCGAGCTCAAAAATCTGGTCAACAGACGATGAATAGGTCGTCTGGACTTCCGCCGTTTGGTTAATCATTACCATCCTTAATTTGTGCCTCTGTAATGTCAGATTCTGTCTTGATGGTCAATCTCTGCAGCCACCGAACTTACAAAATCCAACCATGCCGTAACTAGCTGATATCGCTAGTATTTTGCCTGCACACATTTAACGCAAGCAACAATTCTGTCATTTCATTAAACTATTTTACGATAAAATTGCTGAGATAGCGCTTTGGCTTGCCCCAAACGGCAAAGTTCTTTTTGATTTCGATGTAAGGAACGATGCGAATGTACTCTTCCTTATTGTCGAACATGATCGTGGAATAAAGGCCCAATCCAAGCGGCGTTAAACGAAAATCAAGGCCTCGATAGTCGTCAATCGCAGGGATATCATCCGCTGTAAAATCGTCTTTTGTTGTACGAGCTTTTAATAATGTATCGAAAATAACTGAAAAAACGCGATACTTGTAATCCGTGGATTTCGCCATGCTCGCCTTGCATGTGAAAGTAATCCCGTAAAATCTCTTTTTTAACATCAAGATTTCGGTCTCACACGAAAGTTGATTCAAATCAGCCTTCACATCGTCAGCTTGATTTGATTTTAGATAATCGCATTCGAAATCTTTGAATGCATCCATGATTTCTGAAATCAGAAAAGAAACCTCTTTAAAGAGGTAGAGGTCTTTCTCACTATTCAAATCAATAAACCTGAATGAGCATTTGTCGTTATTATAAATTTGTTTTTTGTAGGTAATTATTTCGACAGGCAACTTAAGTGGCTTCAGTTTTACATTTTTAGCTTTAATAGAACCTAGTTCAATAGATTCAATCTTGCCGTCTGTAATTTTAATAGAGCCGTTGGGTTTATCACGATGATTAGATTCGAAAATTTCGTAGGTCTTAATTGTTCCCAGCACGATTTCTTTTTTTAGAAAGTAGGTATGATCTGCGCCAACTTGATATAGGTACGAAGGGCCACCGATGCCGGTGTAGATATGATATTCTTTTTTACCGATGAACGCCGAAAAAAAGTCTCCCAGCGCGTTCGCTGAGAGACTGTAAATGAACATTAGAAAAAAGATCTGTTTAAAAAAGCCGAACACTAGTGATGAATATGTAACGATTGACCAGTGTACTGAGCTTTCACGCCAAGATCCGCGGCTTTTTGCTGTTTGAAAAGATCTTTTGGTTGTTTGATATCAAGTGCGTTGATTAACACTTGGTCTACATGATCTACCAAAATTACTTTCAGCTCTTTAAGCACTTCTCTTGGAATGTCTTTTAAATCCTTTTCGTTTTCTTTCGGGCAGATAATAGTTTTGATTCCACCACGGTGAGCCGCTAGAACTTTTTCTTTCAAACCACCGATCGCCATTACTTTACCACGAAGAGAAATTTCACCCGTCATCGCAACCGTGCGTTTTACTGGGATCTTAGTGATCGCAGAAACGATACTTGTTGTTAGAGCAATACCTGCCGATGGACCGTCTTTAGGGACAGCACCTTCTGGTAAATGGATATGCACGTCGATGTCTTGGAAATACTCTTTAGCAAAACCAAACAATGGACCGCGAGATCTTACGTAGCTCATCGCTGCTGAACATGATTCTTTCATCACATCGCCCAGCTGACCTGTTACAGTGAACTTACCTTTACCAGGAACAACGCTCACCTCAACCGCTAATAGATCGCCGCCCACTTCTGTCCATGCCATACCGTTAGTTAAACCGATTTCATTAGACTCTTCGATCTTACCAAATCTGTATTTGTGTGGACCAAGTAGTTCAACTAATTTTTTCGGAGTTACTACGTAACCAGCTGCTGAAGATTGTTTGGCAGTTTTCGCTGCGCCGGTTTTCTTTTTAGACGTTTTATCCGTCTTCATCCCGCGCATGGCTTCGTCCATAACGATATCTTTTGCAACCTTACGACATACATTCGCTAATTGTCGTTCTAAGTTACGAACGCCCGCTTCGCGAGTGTAATAACGGATAATATTTCTAATCGTTGCATCTTGGATGGATACTTTATGATTTATTAATCCATGATTCTCAATTTGCTTAGGAACTAAGTAGTTCTTAGCAATATGGAACTTCTCTGCTTCGATGTAGCCTTCAAGACTGATTACTTCCATACGATCCAATAACGGACGCGGAACTGTATGTAATGTATTCGCTGTTGCGATGAACATTACTTTCGATAAGTCGTATTCCACTTCTAAATAATGATCTTGGAATGTGCTGTTTTGCTCTGGATCTAAAACTTCAAGCATCGCTGAAGATGGATCACCGCGGAAGTCAGATGCCATCTTGTCGATCTCATCTAGCAACACTAACGCATTTCCTTTTTCAACTTTTCTTAATGCTTGGATAATTTTACCCGGCATCGCACCTACGTATGTTTTTCTATGACCGCGAATTTCCGCCTCATCCCGTACGCCACCCAAAGAGATTCGCGCAAATGGACGATTCAAAGATGTCGCAATAGATCTAGCCAAAGATGTTTTACCAACCCCAGGAGGACCAACTAAACACAAGATAGGACCTTTAAGAGTATTCGATAAAGAAAGAACCGCTAGATATTCTAGAATTCTTTCTTTAACTTTTTCTAATCCCCAATGATCGTCATCCAAAACCTTTTGGGCTTTTTTAATATCATGGCTATCTGCTGAGTAATCTTGCCAAGGCAAAGATAAAATCCAGTCTATGTAGTTACGAACGACTGTAGCTTCTGCCGACATTGGTGACATCATTTTAAGTTTTTTAACTTCTTTTAAAACTTTGTCTTTCGCTTCTTGAGTCATCTTCTTAGCTTTACATTTAGCTTCTAACTCTTGAAGTTCGGCTTGATAGTCATCCTTATCACCCAATTCTTTTTGGATGGCCTGCATTTGTTCGTTCAAATAGTATTCTTTTTGAGAACGTTCCATTTGTTTTTTCACGCGTGTACGGATTTTCTTTTCTACTTCTAGAATTTCGATCTCGCCCGTCATGATGTTTAACAAATGTTCTAAACGTTTTTCAGGTTCAAAAATTTCTAATACTTTTTGTTTATCTTCAATTTTTAGATTCAATTGAGCGACGATGATGTCGGCTAGTTCGCCGGCACTCTCAATTGAAGTCACGCGCATTAGAATTTCAGGTGGAATACGTTTGTTTAATTTCACGTACGTTTCAAACGTCGCTTTTACAGATCTCACCAAAGCTTGCGCTTCAACTTGTGATTCAACTTCCTCTGGAATCTCTTCGTATTTAACTACGAAAAAGTTTTCGTTGTTTACGAAGTCTTTGATTTTTACGCGACGTTTACCTTCCACAAGAACTTTTACAGTTCCATCTGGAAGTTTCAGTAATTGAATAATGGTGCCGATCGTACCTACGGTGTAGATATCCTTGGCTTCCGGATTATTAGTTTTAGCGTCTTTTTGAGCCGCTAAAATAATATCTGATTGTTTACTAATTGCCTCTTCAAGAGCGTTGATACTCTTTTCCCGTCCAACAAATAAGGGCATCATTAAATGGGGAAATATAATCAGGTCTCGCAGCGGTAATAAAGGCAACTCCATCGTCTTTTGTTCTGCCATACATCCTCCTGGCTCATGATCAGGACCCATATTGGGACCTAGATTAATTATGGGGTGTTTCACAGTTAAATCAAAGAAGTTTTTTTTTATTTATTTTATAAATTTATTAACCCGCCATGGTGCTTTCGATGTCTTTAATTTCTTTCGGAGCGTTCGAAGTCAAGACATCGTGACCATTTGCCGTAATCAAAATATTATCTTCGATGCGAATTCCTATACCGCGATACTCACTCGGCACATCTTTATCGCTTTCTGGTACGTATAATCCTGGTTCAATCGTAAAACACATTCCAGCTTCAATAGCACGCGGCTGACCGTTGACAAAATACAGTCCAGCGTCATGAACATCTAGACCTAACCAGTGACCAATACCGTGGGGATAATATTTTCGATGAGTATTAGAAGAAATTATGTCGTCCTTGCGTCCAGACAAAAACCCAAGCTCAAGCATCACGTCCGTCAAAAGGGATGCCCCTTTTTCGTGCAAATCTTTAAAGAAAACTCCGGGTTTCAAGTCAGAAATTAATTCTTTTTCGATATCCAGCACGTGCTGATAGAGGCGCGCTTGCACTGTGCTAAATCGACCATTGATCGGAAACGTTCGCGTGATATCACCAGTGTAGTAATTGTACTCAGTCCCTGAATCGATCAACAACAAGTCGCCATCGCGACAAACTTGATCATTAAAATTATAGTGCAAGGTCGTTGCGTTGTTACCGGCAGCTACGATGGGATGATAACCCTCACGGACAGACCCTTGCATTAGATAATAATTAGTCATCAACGCCTGAATTTGGCGCTCAGTCATACCTGGCTTTACTGACCTCATCGCAAGCCGATGACCTTCAGCTGAGATCGCGCACGCACGACGCTGATTTTCAATTTCGGCGTCAGATTTAATTAAGCGAAATTCACCTAAAAATACGTCGGCATCATGAATAGGCAGCAATCCAAAGCCTGATCTTGGTGAAGATAGACGCACATTATCCAGTGCGGCCAAAAAAGTTTTATCAAATTCAGGGTTTTTTAGTAATCGATAGTAAACCGACTCATATCCCTTCATTAATTTTGGAAATTGGTCATGAAATTCGTCGATAGGAAAACATTTATCAACGCCGAAAGCTTCCTGAGCCATCTCAGGACCGTAGCGAAAACCATCCCACGTTTCTCTTTCTATATTTTTTCTTCTAACAAACAGCACGCTCTCTGGAAACGAGCCCGGTCTTAAAACCAAAACCGATTCTGGTTCTTCAAAACCAGTTAAGTAATACATATTTGAATCTTGGCGATACGGAAAATGAACATCGTGGTTACGAATATGTTCTGGATGAGCCGCAACGACCATCGCGCTATTGTTTAATTTTTTTAAAACAGCGTCTCTACGCTTTTTGAAAAGAGCTACGTTTTCTAAAGGTTTTCTCATAATCCCAATTTCTCCGCCAGGTCTCTGACAGCTCGGTTGGCTTGACTAGAGCCCTTCTGCATCATATCGCGTTTATTTTCAAAGTCTAGAACGCTATAGGAGTCCAGGTTTACAGTGATCGTATAATCGACATGAGAGCTTTCTTTAACCATTTGGCTAGAGATTTCAGCCCACACTAGATTCTCTACAGAATCAGAATCATTGATTGGCGTTTTGAAAGCGCTTCCACCGAGAACGTTAATTAAAACAATGTAATTCGCACCCTGTTTACGAAGGTGATCCGCCAGAGCTTTCACTTCGCGAACTGCACTGATATTTTTTTGATACGGTTTAAATAGCGGAGGATACGGGATGCAGTACGGCAGCAACGCCTCCAAATTTCCACGATTCATCACGTACATCTTATTTTTCTCTAAATTCAAGGCAGGACAAGCAAACGGCTTTTTAAAATCTTCGGCTTTTAGATTATGAAACGCCGACTTTACAATATTTTGAATCACATCAAAATCGCCGGCACGCTTGCTCGAGATCAGACCTTTCTTTAAAATATCTTCACCTTTAATTTTAAACATCTGCCATTCTGTATCGTTTGCTGAACCTCTCCATGCGTACAAGCTAGCCGTCAGCGCGCCCATTTCAATACCCGCGACGTTGTATATTGGAATTTTATTTTTTTGAAATTCTTGTAACACACCAATTTGCCCAAATACCTTTCCGCCGCCCGGGCCGAAAATTACGCCCACCTTAGGTAGTCGCGGTACTGGTTTGGGTGGCTTATTTTCAACTTCGACCTCGTCGGGCGCTAAATTATCGTCCATAATGGGTCTGTTATCTTCAACTTCGGGAGTGGGATTTGCCGGGGGCTGTGCGGTTGCTCCTGGCGATGTTGGTGCTGGATCTCGGGGTCTTGCCGCCGTCGGTCGCTCTGTTTCGGTTTTTGATGGCGACGGAGACGTATTTCTTCTCATCGGTGTCTGACAACCGATCATTCCAATGACTATCGTTAAAATCAGTATTTTCATCTTTTCTCCCGAGGATCCTATGCCGGATAGCCTCGAAAGAATTCTAACTGCTATTTTTTCCAAGCAAAAGGAAAAACTCTTTGTTTCCGTCTTTTCCTTCAATCGATGAAGAGAAATATTTTTTAACTTTAAACCCTAGCTCCCGGGCGCTGGATAACATATTTTTTTCTAGAGATTCATATAGCGACGCATCCTCAACTACACCTTTTTCATTCAGAGCGTCAGGACCTAATTCAAATTGAGGTTTTATCAACACTAACAAATCACCACTATTTTTTAATAGCGGCAGAAGCTGAGGCAAAATTAATTTAACGCTTATAAAAGAGACATCCATACAGATAAAATCAAACCCAACAGATGGAACCAAAGCCAGAAACTCGGGATACTGATCCAAAGATCGCGCGTTGATTTTCTCTAGCAATCTGAATCTAGGGTTTTCTTTAATTGTCGGATTTGTTTGATCCTGTCCGACGTCGATTCCAAGAACAGAATTAGCTCCTGCCTTTAAAAGGAAATCAGAAAAACCGCCCGTGGAAACACCTACATCAAGACAGTATTTGTCTTCCAATTTAATGCCTAGTACGTCAACGGCGCCCTTAATCTTATGTCCCGCACGCGAAACAAAATCGGTCGCAAATCCCGACGAGATCTCAAAACTAGTGTCTTCTGAATAATCTTCGCTGGATTTTGTTACAATTTTTTTTTTGCCGTCGACAAGAATACAAACTTGCCCAGATTTAATCATCTCTTGTGCGCGTGTGCGAGTCGTTGCCAGGTTTTTTTTGACTAAAAGTAGGTCGACTCGCATGAATTATTTTTCGCGTGTTATGTTCCACTCAAGAAACTGCAACAAGTGCTGACTTTTTCCTGAAGGACTGTGTAAAAGTTGATCCAAAGATGTAATTTTGGCAGAAATTTGAGAATGAATCTGCTTTAAAAAATCTTCTAATTTCGCTACCGTTTTAAAATGGTGAATCAGATTCTTTTTTGAATCCTTATCTTGTTCACTATCTAAGATATCGTCTTTAACTTGAAAGGCATAACCCAGAAGTAGGCCAACCTCTTGCATTGATTTCAACTGATCTGCTGGAAGGCGCTTCAGCAGCGCCGGTCCCATCAACGCGCCCGAGATCAACGCCCCTGTTTTTAACAAATGGATCTGATTCAAATGCGCTGGGGTCGCCGAAATTTTCCCAGAATCTAAAGTGATATCAAAATACTGACCTAGTATCATTCCGTTTAAACCTGACGAGTGTGCGAGCTGCTGGATCAACAAAGACAACGTAGAGCCAAGGCTTGCGTAGTGTCGGGCAAGTACTGAAAATGCTTCCGTCAGCAACGAATCACCCGCAAGAAGTGCGATAGCGTCGCCATAGACCTTGTGGTTCGTAGGTTTGCCACGACGGTAATCATCGTTATCCATGCAGGGCAAATCATCGTGAATCAGGGAATAGGTGTGAATCATTTCTATACCCATCGCCCATGGGAATACCGATTCTGCAGAAACACCTAAATATTGGGCGCCTGCAAAACTCAACAGTGGGCGAAAACGTTTGCCACCGGAAAAATAAGAATACTCGATACTTTCAAATTGTGAGTTATAAATGGATAGATCGCCCGCAGCACCGCCAGAATTAGGCAGCGCGGACGTTTGAATTTTACCGACGGTCGTAGCCGCACTTAAAACCGACTGAGCTGTCTCGCGGAAAAGCTGCTGAAATTCGGCTCGGCAAAAAGCCTCGAAAGACTCTTGTTCTCTCGAATACAAATTCATTTCTAGTTGTCTTCGCCAGAAAACGGAACAGTTACTGGATTACCATCTTTATCGATGCTCATCAGTTTTTTAACTTTAAGCTCGGCTTCCGTCAGTTTCGTATTACATTCACGAGATAGCTTTACGCCTTCTTCGAAAAATTTTAATGACTCTTCTAAACTGACATCGCCCTTTTCCATTTTACCAACGATTTCTTCTAGACGATTTAATTTTTTTTCAAAATCCATACTCTATCCCTCTTTTTTATTCTTCTATTTTCAAATCAGTAATTTTAACTTCGACAGAACCTTTGCCAAAACGAATGCCCAGCGGTTTGTTCGCATTTACGTCCGCCGCGGAACGAATCACCTGCTCGCCTTGAGTAACAATGGCATAACCACGATCTAAAACCTTCAATGGGCTAATGGAATCCAAAACAGCCATGCGGCTTTCTAATTTATGGCGAGATCGATCCATTTTTTTAAGCATTGCTGTGTAAAGATCTTTAGTGCGATGGCTGACTTCTCTACGAGCCATGTTTAATTTCACATCGGGATGAGGCATTTTTTCCGACAGCATTTCCAATTTGTGACGATGGCGTAAAAACAATGTGTCCATCGCCGATTGCAAACGATTCAGCAATTCATCATTTCTTAAAGACAGATCCTGCAGACTCTTTTGCGGGTCAACTAAACGAAGTTTTAAATTTTCTAGGCGTGACTTTAAATCTTTGAGTTTATGGGAAAACGAGGAATTCAATTTATGGCTTAAGTGACTTAGGCGCTGACCTAGTTCCTTAGAGCTTTTCGCCACTAGTTCCGCCGCTGCAGATGGCGTTGGTGCGCGAAGATCGGCTACGAAGTCGGAAATAGTAAAATCAATCTCATGCCCAACTGCCGAAATGGTCGGAACCGTAGATTTTGCAATCAAGCGAACTAGGCGTTCATCATTAAATGCCCACAGGTCTTCGATCGATCCACCGCCGCGGGCCAATACAATAATATCTACATTAGGCAGTTTCCACGCCATTTGCAGAGCTTCCATGATTTTCTCAGGAGCGCCTTCGCCTTGGACTAATGTTGGAATCAAAGTGACATCTAAAAATGGAGCACGACGAGTTACAATTTGAATAAAATCTTGTATCGCGGCACCCGTTGGAGAACTGATAACAACGATTTTATTTGGGTGCAAAGGAATCGGACGTTTGCGAGCCGGGTCAAATAAACCTTCTGCCTTCAGTTTATTTTTAAGATCCTCAAACGCCTTCTGTAAAGCACCGGCGCCGACTGGCTCCATATGCTCGCACAAAATTTGGTAATTGCCCCGAGGTTCATATACACTAATTCGGCCTTTAACTAAAACTTCCAATCCATCATGAACTTTAAATTTAATTTTAGAATTAAACCCACGAAACATCACCGCAGAAATTTGTGATTTAGCATCTTTTAGTGAGAAATAAAAATGACCGGATGTGTGAGCTTTAAAATTTGAAATTTCTCCGCGAAGCCAGATAGAAATCATCTGCCCTTCAAGCAACTGCTTGATACGTAAATTAAGCTGCTCGACAGTCAAAACAGCCGCTTCCGTTTGCTGAGTTTGCATCAAACTATTTTGGTTACTTAAAGAGATATTGACGTCGTTTGCCATTAGACGACGACAGTAATCGGCAACTTATCCGCTGTCAACGTAAGGAGTCCACGTTGGTTAGGAAATAATTAAATTTTGAACGGACCACAGGCCGCCGGCGAAAAAGCAAATCCACGCCAAAGGCGCGTGGGACTTTAACTGCAAGATAAATAAATTTGACTGATGAGAATCAGCCAAACGACGCAAAAACGGACCCTCTAGCGCTAAAACCACTATAAATCCATAAAAAAACACAACGAAAGGAAAATAGTAATCTAATAGAATCAAATTCATACAGTTTTGTCGGTAAAATATTATTTTCTTGGAGTCCTGATCGATTGAAAATTTGAAAAAAGTGCGCTATATTTATTAAAAGGTTCGACGGCGTAAAGCTCATCGAAAATAAACCTTACAAGCAAAGAATTAGGGGACTGTCCCTGACAATGGTGTGCATGCCCAGCTCGTACTGGGAAGCCTAAAGTTGTTATCATGGTCACCCACTTTAATATAGAGGTTTAGTTTCAGAGTTGTCTTCGGACCTTTTTTTATTTGTTTTGATGCTTTCTAACTATCGGCAAAACCACCGTAAATGTACTACCAACGTCTATCTCAGATTCTATTTCAAGTTTTCCATTAAATTGCTTAACAAAGCTGTTTACAATTCCAAGTCCCAATCCGGTCCCCTTGCCTACGTCTTTAGTAGTAAAAAACGGCTCCACAATTTTAGATATCAGATCACTAGGAATCCCAGAACCATTGTCTGTTATTGCAAGGACAACTTCATTCGGCTCCCGTTCAAACAGCCGAACTTTGATCAGCCTATCTGGAGTTTTCTCTGTGGCGTCTTTAGCATTTGAAAGTAAATTGACTATAATTTGATGGAATTTACCCGAATTAGCCAATACAAAAAAATCATATGTTTCAGGAATTTCAATTTGTATTGAAACGCCTTCGTTAGCATAAACTTCTTTTACAAAATCGACCGTCTGAAAAACGAATTTATTTAAAGAAACGTCTTCTAAAACTTCTTTGTCCGATCTAGATAGCACCGTCAACCCATGGACAATGACCTTAATCCTTTCATTTGCCGCAATTATTTTTTCTAAGCACCTTGAAATATCCTTCGGATCCTGGCCACCTGCTAAAAGGTCTTTTTTTAATTTATTTAGATTAGCAATTGAAATCGTAAGTGGATTATTAATTTCATGTCCAACACCAGCCGCAAGTTCCCCAATTGAGGCCAATTTTTCCACGTGTTGATTTTTTATTTCGCTTAGCTTCTTTTCCGTAATATCTAGGCTTACGGCAGTAAAACCATACAAATTGCCGTCAGTATCAAAATTTGGGTAGACCGTGATATCAATCCAAAATAGTTCGCCGGTTTTATTCTTATTACAAATCTCTCCTCGAAATATATTCCCCTTTTTTAAAACATCCCAAAACTGATTCCAAAATCGTGGAGAGTGGTGAGACGAACTTAGAATTCTATGTTTTTTTCCTAATATTTCATCTTTCTTAAATCCCGATGCCTGGCAAAATTTCTCATTTACATAAATGATATTTCCACTGATATCTACTTCGGAAATTAGCAAAATTCCATTGATCGCACGATTTTGTTTCTCGACCTGTTTAATTGAGGCATTTAACATTGCCGTCTTTTTTTCAATTTCTAAACTCAACAAAGAATTTTTTTGAAATACACTAAATGCCCCTCCGTCTTTAGAAATGGATTTCTCTACTCGATCCATTAATGCAAGATTAATTTTCTCGAGCCTGGCAATTTTTACTTTCAGGTTATTGGCCTCGTCCGGATTTTCCAAACATTACTCCCGTTATAGTTTGATTAACATGTAATGACCCGATCTGTTCACCATAGGTGTGAAATCCAACGCTCTTAAATTCGTCATATAATTGAAATACTTGATTACGGAGGTCGGGAGTTAAATCCGCTACCTCAAGCCGTCGCAATACACATTCAAATAAAATACAAACACCAACCTCACCCAAACGCCCTTTTAATTCCTCAAGGTGTACGCGAGTTGTTTCTATGAAGTTTTTTCTCTTTGCTAGAGATAATACGAGTCCGTTTTCAATTGCACAATAAAATGTCAAGCTCCCGTCAGGATTTGCATTCCGAATACTTCGAACAAAACAATTGTTGGATATATTTAAAGCTAGCGGATATTCAGAAAATGTTTTGGCAGTCAAATCTGAAACTTTTATTCCAAGCATTTCTGAATAGGCTTCGGCCGCAGGTTGACCGTTGATTTCAATAACGAGCCGCTCATCAGGTATAGATTCTGTAATAACTAGTTTTTTGGATGAAACCTCAAAGTGTTGCGATTTAATAGTTTCAAAAGGAATTTCACTACTAACAAAAACCAATACTGCAGAATTTTCTCTGTTTTTTCCTTTATAAAAAATAGATGTCTTTTTAAAATCTAACCCATCACCAGAAGAACCTCCCACAATAGGAATGTCTTTTACCAAGTCACCCAAAACTTCCATCAAAAGCTCTTCTTTTTTAGAGACGCCGTCTACAAAAACCAGGCAAACCGTTCTTTTTAGGATGCCTATAACATTTTTATTCGTCCTTAGTTGGTCGATTAAATTTGAAAGTGGTTCAAGAGATTCGTGTTTCAAATTAGATACGTCTTCAATTAAAAAAGTATTAACATCGAAATTTTCTTTGTTAAAAGAAAAACCAGAAATCGTTCCTTGGTGGTAAGACCCATTTGCAATTTCACCTGCAGTCGATACCGCGACAACATCGTCTGAAAACGCCTTAACTAATTCTACTTCAATTTTTGATTTCTCATATTGATTGGAAAAAAATAAGACCGTAAAACAAGATTCCTTTTGATCGACTTGTTCTTTTAGGTCTTTAACTGCCAACTCTTCATCGGCTTGCGCTGTGAACAAACGTACAACTGATCGCAATTTCTACCTCGATTCCAATTTCTCTATCGGTAGAGCCTCCGCTTTAGTTAACAAGGAGTTCTGATTGGCTCAATATAGACCGTCTCGATTCATGCATTTTTAAGCTGATTTTACCTCTAAAAAATGGTCGCCCCCCATCAGGGAGGCTGTCAGTCATATCTGACTTGGAATCATTTCTTGAGATCATGATTTCTTGATCGCAGTAGAGTCCCATTTTAAATTTCAAATTAGCAATTTTATCTATTCCGATATCAGTTCGGGTACCAATATAGCAAAGCGGCCTTCCTTGTGGGAAGACCGCTTTCTCTTATCTTTATCTTTTATTTGTCTTTTATGTGTAAACTAACGATCTATTTATATATTAGTTTTTCATTTTAAGTTTTTTAGTCGCTACTTTATCTAAAGCGATACGAGCTTGGATACCAACGCGAGTGTCGTTTGGTTGACCGTTTTCGTTTTTACGGAATCGAACTTCGGGAGCGATTACTAACCAAGAGTTAACTGGCAAGTTGTACGCAATAGCCAATTCTTTAGCTTGTTTTTCAAGGTATTGGTATTCAACAACAACAGCACCACGGCCAAGTTGGTAAGATCCACCGATTTGTCCACCGAATTTGGTGTTAGGCATAGTTGGGTTATTGTCGAACACAAGTCCTTCAGCCCATACTTTGTATTTGCCCTGATCGCCAGTGTAAACGAAACCTAAACTTCCGCGAGTTTCTTTATCAGTTGTGTTTGCATTTTCTTTGATCAAAGCAGACGCTTGTAATTTCAACTGCTCAGATAATGTCTTAGATACTTTGATCGACACGCCTTTTTCTTCCGCCACTTTGAAATCGCCAGCGCCGTTTTCGTACATGCTGATCGCAACCGCATCTACAACTTTCAAGAAGTTAGCTGGAAGAGTAACTGTCAAACCGATCATTTCACGTTCTGCACTCAGGTTGTAAAGCAAGTTATCACGGAACATTGGAAGTTCAGTCAAAGCTTGACCGAATGCCATTGTCTGTTTACCAGCAGTGATGATGGCGCGTGGAAGACCGCTGATTTTATCCGTTTCGATTTGGATGTAAGCCTCTTCTACTAATTTTTCGATATCAACTTTTTGCCAATCTTTTGACTTACCATTCTCTACTACAGTTTGCTCTAGGCGCGCTTTAACTACAGCTTTGATACCTTCTCTCATCAACACTTCAAATCTTAAGTCCAGATTTGTTCTTAAAGACGCTTCGTAATCAGCGACTTTTGATGCTGTTGTATCAACTGTTGCGTCGGTGCCAACGCGTAACCATGGTGTTACTTGTGTATCGGCAAAAGAAAATCCCGCACTCAACACGAGTGCTAAAACTAATTTAGTTGCTTTCATTTTTTTCTCCTAATGTGTTTTTTTCGGATGCGTTAAGGAGGCCCCCTCTTAATCATCTCGAGTTTTTCCTATGATCAATGTGCGTGCCAGAAACTTTTTTGCAGAAAAAAAATCAAAGTGACAACTTTAGCGCAGGAAATTTCATTTTAAATTACTGACTCATGAAAAGATTTTATAAACTCTCTGCGCGACAAATTTTGTCGTATAATTTATCTAAACGCATAGAATCAATTGATAGATATGAAAACAATTTTGAATACTTAGAAGTTTGTCACCGCTGTCTCGCAAATAGTCACCGCGAAAAATGTGTGTGTGCTTTAATTTCGTCGTCGCTGAATATTTGAAACATTTCCCCTGGATTTGATTTTGCTCATAGGATTTCGAGTGAAAAAAAACAAACGACAAGGGGAAAATATGAAATGGTTTTTATCTTTAGTATTTATAGTTAACATAAGCCACGCGCAAAATAATAATATTGGTGAAGCTATCACTAGTTTATTAAAAAAAACGGGCTTTATAGATTTTATGTCCGACAAAGGTGAATGCCCAGAGACATATGAACATTTACCAGAACAAAATGCTCAAGCCCTTATTAGTAGAGCCTTCGAGCTTCGGGCAAAAAGTAAATATTGTGAATCAGGTCGCTATTTCTATGAGCTTCGTCGTCAATGGCCAGTTAAAGAATACTATAAGATGGCGTGGAAAGAGTTAATTAATTCCTACGTTCTCGCTGATGATCTGATTGCCGCTATCAACGAAGGCAATGATTTTATGGCGTTCTTTGTGGGGACTCCGGACGCCGAAGACGTTCATTTAATTTTATTGAACGCAGTCTATTTGAAGATGATGGCTGCCGGTTCTGAAAAATCTCAGGAATGGACCGAGTATGCCCTTGGTATTTCTAACCAGCAAACCAGCGATAACCCTTATTTAAAGAATCTAAGCTTTAAAGATTACATGGATAAATATCCAAATTCACCAAACTTAAAAGTTATCGAAGGCATGATGAGAAATGCGCGTAATAACCACGCTGAATATCATTTAAAAGTCGGTAACTATTATGCTACCCGTATGATGCCAGATGCTACTTTTCCTAACTATCCTGCGGCGATTGGTCGCTATGCAATGGTTCTACGATGGGGCCCGATCGTTTCTGTATACAACCAAGCGATGTTTTCAACTGTAGATGTGCTTTATAAAATGTCGGCAATAATCGAATCTAATGCTATCAGCGAAGATAAATTAAAAGAATGGCTCCAAATTGACCCCAATCGCGATAAAAAAGCAGTCGATCGCAAAGCAATTTTAGAGGGAATTAAAGGTCAAATTGCAGAGCTACAAAAGAAATTGAATTCTGAAACGGTAACACAGGATATTTGGATTCAAAAAACTAGATCGTTGATCGAAGAAAAACAGAAATAGGTTGACCGCGATCAAGCACCCCATAAAATGGCGTATGGGGTGTTACCATGGATAAAGTTGCAGTTAATACAAGTCCTATAGAAGCTATTTTTCAGGCGTCTATTGTTGTTCAAATCACTTTACTAATTTTAATTGGTTTAAGTGTTTTTTGTTGGGGTATTGCTTATAACAAATGGCAGTTGCTAAGAAAGATCAAAACGACAAATGAAGTTTTCCTCTCGTACTTTTGGAAATCAAGTTCACTGGAAAATTTGTACGATGATTTAGATAAATTTCGTGATAGCACATTAGCTCACGTTTTTAAATCCGCTTATGTCGAAATGAAAAAACTGGCTGACAGTCGTCCATCTGATGGCAAAGCTGAAGGCGCCAAACCGGCCTTAAATAACATGGATAACCTAGAACGCGTTATCCGCAAATCAATTGAAAATGAATTAGCCAACATGGAATCTAGATTAACAGTTCTTGCCACCACCGGAAGCACGGGTCCGTTTGTTGGGTTATTTGGTACTGTTTGGGGTATTATGAGTTCGTTCCATAAAATCGGAACAACTGGTAATGCTAGCTTAGCAGTTGTTGCTCCCGGAATTTCCGAAGCCCTTGTCGCAACGGCAATTGGCTTAGCAGCTGCTATTCCCGCAGTTGTTTTGTATAATAATTTTGTTTCAACTATTAGAAAAGAAGAAATTGAGCTGAACAATTTTTCTGCTGATTTTTTAAATATCGTAAAAAGAAACTTTTTTAACTAACACGAGAAAAATATGGGCATGTCACCTGGTAATAAAAGTTCCAAAGCTGTGTTAAGTGAAATCAACGTTACGCCCCTAGTGGACGTAATGCTGGTTTTACTGATCATGTTCATGGTTACAACACCGTTGATGCAACAGGGAGTGCAAGTTGATTTGCCCAAAACATCAGCCACCGGTATGGAGCTCAGTGAAGATCCCATGTTGTTACAAATTGAAAACAATCAACGTATCACGATCGCAAAAAATCCAATTACTCTAGAACAACTCAGACCTAAATTAATCGCTATATTTAAAACTCGCAAAAACAAGCAGCTTTTCATTCAAGCTGATCGCCGCGTTGATTACGGTATCGTCGCAGAAGTAATGGCCGAAGCAAAGGCAGCCGGAATTAGTCAGCTTGGGCTAGTCACGATGCCAAAGGATCAATAATTCTATCATGACAAGATCAGTTGAGGGGCAAAACAAAGGAATCGTTTTTTCATTTATGGCACATGCGGTGTTGCTGGTGTTCATGATTTTGAAAAACGTATTTTTTGATGCTGATGTTCCCGACTATCAGGCCGCCATTCGCGTCGATATGGTTGCCTTGCCAGATAAAAATCCAACCCTGCCCTCGCAAAAGTCGGAAGACACCAAACCGACACCTGCAGAAGACGAGCCACCTGCAGAGCCTGTGACCACGGCCGAAGCGCTACCCGAGAAAAAACCTCAAGTCGACGAAACGGCCATCAAACTCTCCAATACTAAGAAGCAGGAAGAGAAACAAAAGCTGGTAGATGAAAAAAAACGCAAAGAAGCCCTTGATCGTATCAAAAAAATGAATGCCCTTGATTCCATTAAGTCTTCTGTAGAAACGGAACGCATCGAAAAACTAGTGGGCCAATCCGAATCGAAAGCCAAACCTGTTTATAAAGGCAATGTTTTAAATTCTGGCACCGAATTAAATGGGATTAATAAAATTCAACACGAAAACTATGTGGCTTTAATCGATCGCCAGATCAAAGAAAATTGGACGCTGCCTCAATGGCTAGCAAACAAAGATTTTAAGGCCCAGGCGTTGTTGAAAATCGATCAGAATGGAAATATAATTTATAATCAAATATACAAATCAAGTGGTAATGCGAACTACGATGATATCGTTAAAGAAACGATTCAAAAGTCAGGTCCATTTCCTAAACCACCCGATAAATTTTCAGCGATACTATCTGAAAAAGGGGTGCTGATTGGTTTTCCTGAATAGGAATTTTTGCTAAAGAGGAGTCTACATGAAGACGGTACTGATTGCACTTTTGGTTTTTCTGGCTACGACAGCATTTGCAGATGAACAGCTGTATATTAAAATAGGTGACGCTAAAACTAAAAAAAGCCTCCTTGGTTTTCCACAGCTGAACTACTCGGGTTCTCCGGCGCTAGCTTCGAAAAATTTCGCTCTGGGTGCTGAACTTTACAACGTAATTCAAAATGATTTGGATGTGTCGGGCTACTTTCAATTCATCGCGAGCTCTGCGTTTCTAGAAGACGGCAAGAAAGCGGGCTTGAAGCCAGCTCCTGGTATGCCCAATGGTTTTAAATTTGATAGCTGGAAACCACTATCAGCTGATTTTTTAATTAAAGGTGAATTTGTGGTGGATAAGGACGATCAGGTCGAACTTGAAATCTATTTATACCATGTCCCTAAGGCCGGATTAGTATTCGGCAAAAAATATCGCGGCCCAAAAGCAACACTAAGAAAAATCGCGCATACATTTGCCAACGATGTCTTGAAAAATCTTACCGACAAAAGCGGTCCTTTTAATTCGAAATTTGTTTTCTCGAGTGATCGTGGCGGCGGTAAATTCCGTGAAATCTACACGATGGATTGGGACGGCGTTGAAATCGAGAAAGTATCCAACCATAACAGTATTGCGTTGTCGCCAGCGTGGTCACCAGATGCTAAAAAGATCGCCTACACAGCTTATGTGCAAAAGAAATCAACCAAACTTCGCAATGCCGATTTGTTTTTATTTGATCTAGAAAAAAGCAAACGAACAAACTTATCATTTCGCACAGGTATCAATTCCGGCGCGGCATTTAGCTCAAATGGAAATTCAGTATTCCTAACGATTTCACAAGGCGTGACTCCTAATATTTTCAAAATTAATTTAGATGGCGAGATTCAAGGGAAAATCACAAATGGCCCAGGCAATACTTTGAATGTTGAACCTGCGGCTAGCCCAGACGGCAAAAAAGTGGCCTTCTCTTCTGATCGTAGTGGTAAACCGATGATCTATATTATGGATGTTGACGGGTCTAACGTAACGCGAGTTACTTTTGGCGGCGTATTTAATTCCTCTCCCGCATGGTCACCTGATGGGAAAAAAATCGCGTTTGCAGGCCAAGATTCTGGAAACTTTGACATCTTTTTAATGGATTCTAGCGGTCAGAACATCACCCGCGTGACGTCAGCTAAAAAAGCCAACGGCAAGGCGGCCGACAACGAAGATCCTCATTTTTCGCCCGATGGACGATTTATTGTGTACACCAGCAATAGAACTGGAAAAAATCAAATTTACTTCTCTACTGTTGATGGTTCTGAGGAAAGACGAGTCACTCAAGACAGCCATAACTATTATAAGCCTAAATGGTCGACATTCTTGGATTAAATGACGGCGCAGTACGCTGCGCATCTTGACCCAATTACCAGACCTCGCTAACACAAACCCTATGCAGAATTATAACTTAAAAGTAAGACGCTACAGTTCTTTAAAGAAAATTATCTGGATCTATATTTTGGCTTTTTTTATAGTGGCCTTTAACACCCACGAACGCTCTCACGATGGATCGACAAAAAGCAAACCCTCTCTACAAAGGATTAAATAAATGGAAGCTCATTTTGAAACAAACTTAGGCAATTTTAAAATCAAACTCTTTGAGGATAAAACTCCCACTCTAGTTAAACACTTTGCGGGTTTGGTTGAGGGTACAAAAGAATGGAAAGACCCTAAAACAGGAACAAATGTAAATCGCCCATTCTATGATGGTTTGATTTTTCACCGTGTAATCCCTGATTTCATGGTTCAGTTCGGCTGCCCATTGGGTAACGGAACCGGTGGACCTGGCTACAACGTAAACGACGAATACCATCCCGATTTGAAACACGACCGTAAAGGCCTTCTATCAACAGCAAATATTGGACGCCCTAATACTAATGGCTCTCAGTTTTTTATCACTGTAGCAGCTACGCCTTGGTTAAATGGTGGTCATTCGATCATTGGTGAAGTGACTGAGGGATATGATATTGTTGAGAAGATTTCTAAAACGCCAAAAAACGCTCAAGATCGCCCGCTAGAGAATGTGGTGATTAAGTCCGCTAAGATTGTTAAATAGATTCAGCAATTAGTTTTAACTTCGATTTTAAAAAAGGAAAAAGGCCGGTTTTGCCGGCCTTTTTATTTAGATCTATAAAAAGCAACTCTAATTAAGAGTTACATTTAGTTTTCCACTCGTCACGTTTAATTTCGACTGCTTTTCTTTGTTCAGCAGATAAATCTTTAAGAGACGTGATAACATCTGATTTACCTTCACCTTTAATACCAGGTAATTCAGATTTCATTACGTTAGCGATACCAACTAACTCGATTGTATTTGCATCGATTGAAGACTCACCTTTAACATACTTTTTGTAAGTTAAAAGATTAGTTGCAGCCAATTGAGCCTCATATGTTGAAGCAACTTCTGACATCGAGATATCCGAGTTTTTAAGAAGACGTTTAACTACGATTTGAACGTCAGAATCTTTCATATCAGAAAGGCGCTCTAAAAGACCCTTCATATGTTTACCTGCATTTCTTGTAGCTTGCTCAGGACTTTCAAGCATTGTTCTCAAATTTGCGCCAAACTTAACTTTCTCAACGATATCTTCTTTGAAAAGTTCGTTCAATCCAGATTCTAATTTTTCAGGTTTTGATTTACCTTCAGATATAGTATTCAATAAATCTTCGATAATTCTTTTATTTGCTTCTTTACCTTGAAGCTTGCTAATAGCCTCAACTTTAGCTTTTGTCTCAACCGAATGCTCTCTCGCTTTTTGAGCAAAAGCTGAGAAAGAGAATACTAATACCGCTAATAGTGATACGAATTTTGTTGTCATTGAAATGTCTCCTTATTTTTAAAACATTTATATTTTAGTTTAAATCTTCAGTTATTTACTATTCATTTAAGATGCCAGTTTAATACGAATTAATTGAAAACCATTCCGATTTTAAACTTTGCCTGTACAAAGTTTAGTCAGTAGAGCCGTCAATTGCCTAACAGCCTCCCCCGCCGGTAATTCCAGCTGCGCCTTTAGATTTGATACATTCTTTACGTTTGTTTTCACGTTGTCCTTTTTCCGCTAAACGCTTTTGCTCTTCAGAATCACCTTTAAGTGAGTACTGTCGAGCCGCATTTCTAGCGAATTGAATCGTTGATAGAGTCGCTACTAGCTCTCTTGCAATTTGATTCATTTGGTTCTTTGTAAATTCGATGATTCTTAGAGGTTTTGCTCTTTCACCGTTCGCTCCCTGAGCTTTTACGTTTTTCGCAAGTGTATCAATTTCTTGAGACATCTCTTTTAGTTGCTCTTCGATTTGTTTTTCTAGAGCATCTACTTGTTTTTCATCTAATTTCAAATCTACAACCGCGCGATCTTTACCATTTAGATCCGGCTTGGTTACAACCTCCGCGTTTTTAAGTGCCGTATATAACAATCGTAAGATCTCTTCATTCTGCAATTGGAACTTAAATAACTTTGGAGCTGTTCCCGTCTTGATTGCATTCAAGTCTTGATTGAAAGGCTGTGCTTGGATCGTGATGATATCGTCTGCGGACGCCATCTTTTTATAGCTCTTGTAACTATCCAGTGCGGAATTCGTAGCGAATACTTTGCCAGCATCTGCATCCGGAATATATTTCTTTAAAACTTCAGCTAGAACTAGCGAGTACACTCGCGATTCCTGCATTGAAGCCGCAACAACCGAGTTTCTGATGACTGACGAATTCAACGGAATACCAAGCAGAGTTCCTACATCTTTGAATTGCGCTTCTAGAAATTTTACAGCGATAGACTCGTACTGATTTTTAAACGTTTCTAGCTGACTTGAAACTTGGTTTTCTACATATTTTTCCCACCAAACGCTCATGCTGAACATTGGTTGGCTTAATACAGACGAAGGATTTTTCTTATCTGCATCGTCTAGGTCAAACTTTGTAGAATTGATAATGCTCTTCATGTTTTCAGAAAGATTTTTATCAATTACGCTGAATGCACCCGGGTATTTAGTGTTCTGAGTTTCGTCTAAAATCCATTGGCTATACATCAAACTTGACGAATTGAAATTCATGCGATCAGAACAGATATCCAATTTCAATCCATCACCAATTATACGTGGTGGAATGAATAAATCTCTGAAGCCAAGCATTCCATAGCCGTACATATTTCCAAGCGTATTATCATGAACCGCTTGTCCTTTTTCTGGATTTGGTCCGCATAACATTTGATAGAACAAGAAATCTGTTTTCTTTTCAAACTTGAACTGAGTACTTAGACGAACATTTCGGTAAAACTCTGGGAGCTCGACACGTTTTACTAAATCTTTGTTGGTTTCGTGAGTTTCGAACGCATATGGGAAGCCCTGTCCATAGTATAACAATGGAGCTGGGTATCCCATTTTGTTTAAATGTTCGCGCAAGATAGCTTGAACGATTTCGTTAACTTCGCCTTTTGTCGCTACCGACATTGTTCTCATTAAATTGATCGCCGTACCGTTCTTAAGCATATCTTCTGATTTAAGACCCGCGATGATTTCTTTTAATTTATCGGTTGCGCCTTTCAAATCACTAGAATCCCAACCCTTGCTTGCCAGGTACGCTTCTAATTGTGCGGCTACTTTAAAAACCGTGACTTGCTGAGCTTTTTGCAACTCAGTCGGATTTTGCATGTAGTTATTTTTCCAAGATTTACCCTCACCTACAGCTAATTTCACAGACGCATCTGGTTCAACACCATACAGTGGGTACTGTCTGTAGTTTAAATACAGAAGATCTAATTTTGTGAATAGTGCGTCGTCTTCAAAACCATCAAGGATCTCGGCATCAGATTGGTTTTTATCTTTGATTTTACCACACTCATCTTGATGAGTTCGGCACAAGTTCGCATTTTTTAAATCTAGAACAAAGCGTTCGTAGAACGATTTTGAAAAGCGTTCCATGTCTTGGAACTTATTAATTTTATCTACCCATTGAGTATGAGCTTGCTTTGCTTTCGTTTGATTGAACTCTCTCCATTTAAGCATCGATTGAGAGAAGTCGTATAACCAGCCCTCAATATCATTACGACGGCAATCTGTACCTTGAAGATCTTTTTCGCATGACGCTGAATCTTTTTGGAATTTCTCTGCTGATTCTTTCGTTAACAATGTATTTAAAAGTTCTGCTTTACGTGGGAACGCATCGATATTTGGCCATAAATAATAGCGACCCATACTGAAGTTTAAGACTTTGTCTTCAACCCAGCCGTGAATAGCCGTATCTAGTGCTGTGAATAGCGTAATACTCGATAAGTGAGCTACGAATTTCATCGTTTTAGTCCACACGCCACCAAATAAGCTAGAAATTACACCTGTACCGATCTCGGCACCTTCTAAGCGAAGTTTACCCAGTACTGCTTGCTTGCCCTTAGCCATGGCTTCAGCAACGGACGCATAAGGACCTGATGTTTTTACTTTTCCTACTAATGAGGTGATCGCACCAGAACCCATTGTTGATAACAACATCGATACCAATGCTGGAGCATAAGTATTAAATTTCTTTTCCATTACCCATTCACGCCAAGCCATATCGCATGGATCTTCGCTTAGACCGTTCAGACGATCTTTAACTTTTCCATCTTTGCTATTTGCTACAGCTTGCGCTTCTTGCTCGCCGCCTTCAGATACACGAAAATTAGATTGTGCTGCACCTTGTTCTTTCGCTAATTTTGGATCTTTATACAGAGACGTCGCGCACGTTTGTAGAGTTCTTAAGAAATCGCCAGAAATATGCGATGCCATTGAACCGGCCGTCATACCTAAATAAGGAATGATTTTCATATACGCTTTTTTAGCCACTGAGTTTGAATACGGATTTAAGCTTCCTTTACGATCAGCCAACTTAGACGCTTCATCAGCAATTTCGTTAAGTAGTTTTTCACGAACGATCGGGTCAGTAGTTCTCATCGCAGCAGCCATGGCTACGCGACTGGTTTCATTTTTAGCTAGCGCTTTCATCATTTCATCAGTCACCGCTCTGTTAGCCATTGCACCTGAAGTTAGAAACTCAGTGGCATAGCCATTTACGATCATGAACGAGTAGAATGACATATGACCGATTGGATCCGTTAATGTTTGAAGATGTTGATCCATGATCAAAGGATTTTGAGCAAAGTCATTCATCAACATTCCACCGTTAATTAAACCGATAGAGATGAAGAACATCACTGTTTCCATTGGGAATCTGCGCGTTTGCGCGCCCCAAGTTGTTTTTTGCCACTCAGCCACCGGCGCTTGTTTTTTAGCGCGACGGATTTCATTAAGACGATCTCTAACCATGCTTTTAACCATGTCACGTCTGTCTTGTGCTAACATTTTTCTTAGTTCTGATGGTTTAAAGTGATCGTACAAAATTTTTCGCTCTGATGCTGATGACTCTTCAACTTTCACGCTTTCAGCTTTAGCTACCGTTTCTGGTTTGCCATCGTTATCTGAATCTACTTGAGAGAAACTCATATCTACATCAACAGCGGAACCTACTTTTCCTTCTGGTGATAATGAAGTTCTGAATGTCAGTGATTCATTTATTGCTTTTTGTTGTGATAACACTTCGCTTGGCGTTGCTTTAAAAGACTCTTGGCTGCCGTAGGTAACGCTTTTATATGTATTTTGGGTTACGACAGAGGGTGCTGTGAAAGTATAACCTTTAGCATTCACGCCCAGCGAATTACCTTTGATACTAGCAGGGTTGTAGGTTTGATCGCTTGGCTTTATAGCTTTGCCGTTGAATGAATAAGATGCCGCTTTAGCCGCATCGTCATACGTTTTAGCTCGGGACTTTTTCTCTACTTTATCAGCTGGCTTTTCGGTGGCTTTTTCAGTTGCGGCTTGTTCCGTTGGCATAGCTTGGTCAGGCATTTGAAACAAAACACCGTCTTTAATTAGCTGTTTATTATGGGCTAAACCCTCAAGGACTTGGTCAGGATAATAATTTTTAAACACCTGGAAAACTATACGATGTTCATGCGGAACTCTTTGTTCAATGACTTCCTGAGGAACCGGTTCCACCTTCCCTTGTTTAAGCTCTTCAAGCACTGCAGTTAATGCAGTTTCTGTAAATTCAAAGACAGCGCCATTACCGCTATTGAGGCGATAATATTTAACGTTATCTTTTACAAAACTCTCAAGTGGGTTTTTTGCTTGGGCATTCTGTGTGGTTGGCTCTTTTCTTTTGAACCAATCTCTCCAGCCCGCGTGCGCCGGTGCTACATAAAGGGAATTCGCCAGAAAGATCTGAGCTGTAAGTAGTAGTATGTGCTTCTTCATCATAAAATGTCCCTCGAGAGAAACTTTCCTCTCATAAGTATTCATAGCAAACACCAAACCACATTTTGCTGTGCGAATTCATACACTTAAACATCTCATAGTGAGACAAACGCAAAATCGGCGCTGGTCCCTGTCTAAAGTTTAGTCATTGGTATGTCTCAGATTGAGAATTCAGTTTTCGACCTTGGTCGTGTTGAATGACGGGGGATCTATGAAACAATAAGGAACAATCTTTCAATTTCTAAAGGACGGAAATCTATGAAGGCCAATTTTCTATTAACGATATCGCTTATTTTTTTCCTAGCATCGTGTGCTCATAACAACGTAGCCGCAACAACCACACCTGCGATAAGAAATTTATCTTCGACAGATCAAAAAACCGAGGT
Source organism: uncultured Bdellovibrio sp. (assembly GCA_964498705.1). GTDB lineage: Bacteria > Bdellovibrionota > Bdellovibrionia > Bdellovibrionales > Bdellovibrionaceae > UBA2316. The sequence continues at coordinate 38,908 of CAZCHT010000010.1, forward strand.
GGCTAGGCAACCCGATCAAGCTCCAGCAGCCAATGAGGACGAGGGTTCTAGCGGTCAAGAAAGCGCCAGCGGCGGACGAAAATTAAATATTCCTGCGAACCAGGCCGAGCTTTCTGAGCAATGTGAAAAACAACTCGAAGGCGTACCCGAAGCCTACAAAAATAATTTAACGAATATCCCTTTAAATCACCGTGCACTAAAAATTTCGTACAACGCGAAACTTAGAATTCCGAACTGGGTCTATTATGATTTATCTCGCCAAAATTTAATGAATAGCTGCGCGAAACGTAAAGATAAATTTCGTGGCGATCCGCTATTAGCCGCGGCCCAGTTACCTAAGGAACTAATCATTGATCAAAACGGTTATAAAAATTCTGGATTTGATCGCGGGCACATGGCCCCGTCAGGTGATTTCATCTGGGATCAAAGCATCAATGAAGATACATTTTTTATGACGAACATGTCGCCGCAAACTGCCGAGTTAAATCAAAAAACGTGGAATGCGCTTGAAGAGCATGTTCGCAACTGGGCCTGCGGTTCCGGCGAGTTAAAAGTTTATACGGGCCCAATTATGGATCCAAACATGAAGCGTTTAAATTCATGTGTAAGTATCCCAAATAAATTTTTTAAAGTTCTTGTAGGAATGAAAGATAAAAAACTAATTGGGATTGGATTCGTTTACGATCAAAACGACAAAGCTGGCGATTTATACAAGAAAAATGCTATGTCTATAAGAAAGGTCGAAGAACTTTCTGGTTTGAACTTTTTTGAAAATGCCTATGCACAAAAAGTTCAAGATGAATTTGAAACTCAATTCAATATCAGGGATTGGGAAGCCATCGAAGACAATTGCTACGGATGTGATGGAATTCTGAAAAAGAAATAAGATAAAAAACCATTGACTACACTCCATAAAAGATCGACTATTATGGAGTATGATCCACAGGCTTATAAACCCTTCAAAAAACTCGTCTATTTTTGTATTTGGCGCCCGAGGCACCGGAAAATCTACCTTTATTTCAGATCAGTTTTTACCAAGTATCGACCAATCCTATTTGTATTATGATCTATTAGATGACGCTGTAGAAGAACGCTTGGTTCGGAACCCTCAGGTCATTGAAACAGATTTGGTTGAGTCTGGCTCAAGACCAAAATGGATTATTATCGATGAAGTTCAGAAAATTCCCCGACTATTGGACGTGGTCCACCGGCTTATCGAAAAACAAAAAATTAAATTTGTTTTATCGGGATCAAGCGCACGAAAGTTAAAAAAAGACGGTGCAAACCTCCTGGGTGGACGTGCCTTTGAGTATAGACTTTTTTCTTTATCTTCATTCGAATTAGCTAGTAAATTTAATTTAGATGAAGCTCTTAAGTTTGGGACTCTGCCTAGCCTACTAAATTTCGAAAACGATGAAGATAAAGTAAAGTATCTTCGCAGCTACCTTAGTACATATATTGTGGTCGAAATTCAAATGGAGCAAATTGTACGTCGCCTAGATCCGTTTCGGCAATTTCTTGAAGTCGCAGCACAGATGAATGGCAAGCCACTTAACTACTCGAAAATAAGCCGCGAGGTTGGCGCCGACACAAAGACTATTATTAAATATTATCAAATTCTAGAAGAAACTTATTTGGGTTTTATTCTGCCAGGCTTCCACACTTCTCTTAGAAAAAGTCTACTTTTAACTCCTAAATTTTATTTCTTTGATCTTGGAGTTAAGAGAGCTCTTGAAAAATCATTATCCTCAATCCCAATCGCAAAAACCTCGTACTATGGTGAGCTTTTTGAAAGCTTCGTGATTAGTGAATTTTATAAATTGAATCAATATTTAGAAGCCGACTTTTCACTCAGTTATTTTTCAACTAAAGAAGGAGCCGAAGTCGATCTGGTACTTTCCCGAGGCAAAAAAGAGTGTCTATTCATTGAAATAAAATCTTCAACAAAAGTCGAAGTCTCTGAGGTCAACAAACTAGCCTCGCTTGTACAAAAAACCAACTATCAACCTTATTATTTATCTCAAGACCCTCATCCCCAAAGCATTAATGGAGTTAAGTGTCTTCATTGGCAAGAAGGGTTAAAATCGATTTTCTCTATTAAGACTTAATCGCAAGAAACTTCTCTGGGATAGTGCCTGATTTAATTGCCTCGGCTAGTTCTTTTGATTCTGGATTGGCTAATACTTTTTGAGCTTCTTCAAAAGATATTGGATCTGGATTTAAAATCTTTTCTTTCTTGAATTGCTGAACTTTTTTAATTCGAGTTATCAATTCATCTTTATTCAAAACTCCCTGGGCTGTCGCGCCGATCAAAGCTTCAATAGCTTTTACTGGCGACAAAGGTTCATTGCAATAGAGCAGTATGTCTGATCCGACCTTTGCCGCTTGCACCGCAATTTCTTCAATAGAGAAATGCTTTCTAAGCGCACCCATATCCAAATCGTCTGTAACGACAAGTCCGCGAAACCGTCCATGTTCTTTCATCAGTTTTTGGACAAAAATTTCAGAAAGGCTCGCGGGATATTTTGGATCTATATTTTTAAAAAGAATATGTGATGTCATACACATGTCTACGCGCGCTTTGAAAGCACGCTTGAAGGGAACCATTTCAAAATCTTCAAGACGCTTAAGATCCGCATCTTCTTTTGGCAAATCTTCATGTGAATCAATCAGAGTATTGCCATGACCTGGAAAATGTTTCACGCAGGCAATGACATCTGATTTGATATAACCGCGCACTATGGCAGATACATGTTTTGCCACATGTTCAGGATCAGACCCAAGCGAGCGATCACCGATCACTGTGTTTTTAGGATTAGAAAAAATATCTGCACAGGGTGCAAAGTTCAAATTAATACCGAAGGCACGCAGTTCTTGTCCCATCCGCTGACTAAATAAAAATGAAAGTGTTGGATTATCCAAATCACCTAGCTTACGCAGTGGTGGCCATACAGTGAACGGCTCTTTGAAACGTTGGACTCGCCCGCCTTCCATATCTACGGACAGAAACAGCGGCGTTTTATCTGGCATTTTTAAACGTAAGGAATGGATATCATGGCAAAGCTCATGAAATTGTTTTGGATTATCAAAATTTCTAGTGAATAAAACGACGCCGCCAATTTGATTGCTTACTATGAATTTCTTCTCATCGTCGGACAAGGTCTTGCCTTGAATTCCCATAGTAATCAGAGGACCGTACATTAAAACTCCTATTTCTCTTTCTTCTGCGTCGGCATCGGCTTTTCTATCTGCTCCACCGTCGGTGTCGTCGGCTTGTTTTGAATACCCGATCCTGCGGGAACTCCAAACTGCTTAGATCCTGCCGGTTCTGTCACAGGCTTCAGGGCCTCTTCATGTAATTTCGCCGATACAATATTCTCAACACCCAAGGGCACATCTCCGAACAATGTTTTTAAAACAGTCGAAGGCACATTAAATTCACCCGTAGCCTCGTTTGGCTTAGCCACCAACTGAGTCTCGACACTTTGAGATGGGTTCACTACACCAATCACATGGCCTTTATCAGTAACATAGCTAATGAATTTTTGTCCGTTAAATTGATTTTCAATTTTATAGGATTTAATTCCTTTGTAGTCTTCTTCTGTTCTAACAATCGCAACACCATCAACTAATTTGGGTTTTTCTTCAGCGATGGCCTTGTATTCATATTTCGAATCTGTTTGTATGCCTGATTTGCTTTTTAGCATTAGATAGACCAAAAAATAACTTAGAAACGTTCCCTTTGGAAGATCGTCTATGATCTTAGTTTTTTTACCGTTTTCATTAACTGTAGCTGTCATTCGCAGTATTTCTGCGGGTGCTTTCTCATCTTTTTTCAATTTTTTCTGAAGAACGGCCTGCTCTTTTTTGGAAAGCTTTACAACTTTGAAAGACGCCTGGATGTTTTTAGTCGTAGGTTTTTTATTTTCCATGACCAAAGTCGTGTACTCGTAGGTCAAAGGCGACAAGTTTTGATCACTTTCGGCCTTGATACTTTCCATCATGTCACCGGCCAACGCACCAAGCTTTACAAAAATTGTCGAATAGAATTTCTTAGTTGTAGCATCAAATTCGTATCGGGAAATCGTGTAGCCGACATGTTGTTTACCGCTTAACACTTTATGATACCCTTCGAAAAGCACGTCCCGACCGGCGAAGCTGGACGAGGCCAGAAATACAAAGCTGATCGCTAGTTTCATGCTAATCAGTCTAAAATTTAGTGAGCTGTAAACTTTTTGGTTCATTGTCATATTTGTCTGCATTTTACTCTTTGTTTCACTTTCGATCGTGTATTTAAATTATGTTCACAGAAGACGAAAAACTAATCAAGTAATTGATGAATAGTTGAATGATTCCAAAAGCCTCTGTACCATAAAAAAATATGACTCTGATCAAAAGTAACAAAAGTCTGGTCACTGGTAACAAGGGCCAAGTCGCTTTGTTCGTCGCACTCATTTTCCAAGTTCTATTTCTATTCTTCGCAATGATCGTGAACGTTGGTCTAGTTGTTCATCATAAAATAAATTTGCAAAACTCCGTCGACATGGCCGCGTATTACGGGGCTATGAGACAGGCAGAGTTACTGAACTCGATTGGCCACATGAACTATCAGATGCGGCAGAGTTGGAAATTGCTCGCTTGGCGCTATCGGATGGTTGGAACTGGTGGGGATGTCAGTCGTCATCCTTACGATCACTATCAGACAAAGGCACTGCGATCTAATAAAGATAGAGAGTACTCTGACGATGTTGACGGAAACTATTCACAGCCTCCTTTTTGTGTAGCCTATCAACCTTTCAACGATAAAACCTCACAAGCAGTGCCATCCGGAGAAAATCTTTGTAGAGAAACTTTAGCCAACGATATCGGCGCCCGAGTCATTCGTCTATTCAGACCACCAGCAATTGCTGCTAGTTTCATCGGCTTTGCAACACAAACTGCCGCACTAACAAATTCTTTAAGAAATTCAGCCACAGATCGCTGCCTAAATGTAGGCCCATTCAATTACACAACGATGGGTGGATTTATGTTCGCATATCAACTAGATCAATATGCACGCAGACTCATCATTGCACGTATTTCAAAATCTATGTCTCGAAATAAGGCCGATTTCGATGACATAGATGGAAAATCTGTAAAGGCAGGCGCAGAAGAGACGTTTAAAAGAAATTTGACGTACGCAAACAAAGAAGGCCGAGATTTAACTTTTGAAATGTACAATGGCCTTGCTCATTCTGGATGTGGCTCTGATCCTGGTGACACCGAATTGGAATACCCCGCTCCTTGGTTGGCCGAGATTCGAGTTTTCCCCACAATTCTTTATATGGATTTGAATTGCGAAACTTCAGGTGATCAGTTCAAATTCAACCCAAAAAACTTTGACGTCGTCGATGCGGCTCCTGGGCATCTAACTAGCCCCGTTAATGCCAATTCTCTGCCGTGGTCATATATGAACAACCGAGTGCCGGGGCTCAAAGATCCGATTGAATACCTTGCATCTAATCTTTATTTATACGGGGATAAAAATCGTTTTATTCTTGGTTATGAGAAAAATCCATGGTGCCAAGCCTATGTTGGTGTAAAAGCTGCGACAAAACCAAAGATACCTTTTGCTCCCGCCGATTTAACTTTGTCTGCTCACGCCTATGCAAAACCATTCGGTGGAAAAATCGGGCCTTGGTACTATCGCCGCTGGGCGCCTTCTGACAAAGAGTCTACAGGCGATGTAAATTCGCGAAACGATATGAATTTGCCTCTGCGAATTAACGATTTCGCGACTCTGCAAAGTGATCCTTCTTTATTTAATAGTCCTCTACGAATTGCTAATTACTCGAAATATATCGGCGATCCCTACGGCTTAAAATCTTGGCGTACAATGGGTCAAATGAGCCGAGCTATTTTTAATTTAAATAGTAGTGCCAACTACCGCACGATCTCCGGAAGTAGCACAACCGATCAAAAAATTCTAACAAATGCTTCTGTAGCACCAAAACTTGATGACTGGTATATGATCTATCAGCCAATACAAGCTAACACGGGTAAAGATATTTTAGCTTGGGACAATGAAGCTGATAAAGCACCGGGTATGCGGTTTCTAGAAATTGCTGGCTTGGCTCCCGATCAATATGATCTTGCCTACTATACTATTGATCCAAACTATTACGCAAATTACTACACCCGTATGCTTCCGGGGATTATTCAAAAATTATCGATCAATCAAGCATTTTTCCGTCCTGATTTAGGCGCGCGGATTGGTGCTGGGGATTTAGAGAAGTTTTCAGTAAAAGATCAAATTAAAATTGTAAATGATATCAGCCCTACAGTTATTGATTTTCAAACTAAATTAACGTACGCCGTAAAAAATCCAGTGCATTTACTAACTGCATGGAGCAATAAATCTTTATTTGATTACGAAAAACCAGATAACGAATATTTTGGTAACTGTTTGGCTCCGCAAATTAGTAAAACAAATTACGTTGACCCTCAAACCAATAGTTCTTTCTTAAATGCTGGGGAATCTCTGCCTGGTGAGTGTGTCACAGGTGGCCGTACGGGCTATTCGGTAAAAATTATTTCAAAAGACTATTTGTTTTCACCGATAAAAGCCGGCGGCGATTTCACCAACGAGTCTGTGATTTTAAATCCACCGAGCGATTTCTAGTTTCAATTTGAAACACTTGATCCAAGTCTGACTTAGACCAAATGATTGAAAACAATTCAGACGTAAAAATTGAATACAAGTTAGACATCGTAGATTGTATCAAGATGAGAATCCCTAGCGAAAAACTTTATTTATCTGCGCCTTAATCCGATAATTAACATATTCGGGGGATGAATGAAATTGTCACACATCTTAGTTAACCTATCTTTAATTCTATTCTTTTCGACGCAGGTAAATGCAAAATTTGGCCCCTCTGGCGCTAGTTCTACACCGTCATCTGCAGCGTTATCTCAGCAGACATCTCAGGAACCTGCAGTAGACGCCAGCTTTATATCTTTTGTACCTGTGGCGAATAAACTTACAGAACAGCTAAAAACAAATAGCACTGAACCTACATCTCCCCAAACAACGTCGACAAGTCGTGATATGGATGGACCGGTTGAGACGGGTACTCCCGCTGCTACTGAGGCCAGTACTCCAGCCGCTGCTGCCGGTGATTCTCCCGCGGCCAATGCAAAATTAAAAGCAGCGAAACCACCTCCACCGATTGTTGCGCAGTTGGCTCCTTGCAATTCGATGGCATCCTCAATTGGAAAAACTTTAACACAATATTGCACAAACGTTAAAACTACTGCAGAGGCTTGTACTGCTAAATATCAAACTTCAGCGGATCTGTGTAGCACAGATACCAATCCAAATTTACTTTCGACTATGACCCAAATTCAAGCCATGATGAGTGCCGTTCAGGGAGCTGGCTTAACGGACTCTTGTAGTGCATTTTCAAAAATAATGAATATTGGAAAACTTGGCATGGCTGCCTACACTACCGTTTGTGGAGTTCAACAAAAGCTTTGCGATGTTGCCTGCTCGAAAGCCGTGTCAGCAATCGAAGCGCTGGACGGGGCAGTTACCGAAATACTACCTAAATTAGCAACGTGTATAACTCAAGCGACCGCGGCTCAAGATCCTAAGACAGCGGCCGAGTGCAAAACTGACCAGGCAACCGTAAGTGGTCCTATTACTGCAGCATTAAAAACTGAAAAAACTCCGGTGACCAACACAGTCGCTGGTAAAACGAAAGTTTGTAAAGTCGATATGCTATCACTAATGGGCATGGGACTAATGAACGTTCTTTCACTTGCTCAAGCAAAAGGCGTTTCTGATCAGTGTGAAAAAGATACTGCAGCAAACGATGCCGCTAAAGCCGCGGAGCAGGCATGTACAAATGTAGCGAATAAAGATCGCGCCGATTGCGCCTGCACTATCGCGGCTAACAAAACATTGTCCTATTGCGCGACTGGTTTAGTCGATTGCGGTCTTTCTGAAAACTCAGACAAACCTCTTTGCATTTGTAAAGCTAATCCACGTATGAAAGGCTGCGAAGGTGTTTCGACATCACTTGCAACCAACTCAACACTAAATACTGGTAACGGTGGCGGACTGTCTACAAGCCGTAATCCTGGCAGCTTAACTGGGACTCCTTCAACAGCAGCTGATGCCACAAATCTGTTTCCCAATAAAAAAGGAAATGGCCAAGACGGCGTTGGTAGTGCGTCTGGTGCGGGCGGCGCTTCTGGTGCTGGTCTAAGTGGAGATTCTGCTGGCGGCGGCGCCACTGACAAAGCGGCAGTAGCCGCTGCGGCTTCAAAAGAATCTGCCAATATTCTAGAATCTGGTGGTGGCGGAGGTGGCGGCCGCGGTTTTGGCAGTACATATATGTCTCCAGAATATCGCAGTAAATTAAAAGCGTTCGCCGACAGAAACGGTATCGGTTCCAAAATCGCAGGCAGTGGCTGGGGTGACCAAGTGACAGCTACTGGCGGCAAATCAAACTTTGATAAAGTTAAAACACGCTACCAAGAAAACAAATCGACTCTGTTAGCAAAGTAAATAGGGGAAAAACATGGGGATAAATATGAATACAAAATTACTAGTTGTTGTTCCTCTTCTTTTTGGTGGAATAAATTCGTACTCTGCTGAAGCAAAAAATAGTGAGTCCAAACCAACAACGGTCTCATCATCAAGTGCCTCTCCAAATATGCAAAACTCTGCGAATACGTCCAAAAAAGAAAATAGTTCTGCTAAAACAATTAGTACCATCATTGGCGTTGCTAATATGGGTATGGGCGCGGTTAAAATGTCAGAATTTGCAGCTAGTTGCTCGGGGGCTGGTGCAACCTGCCAATATGGCCTATTAGCACAAGGTATTTTACATTTCGCAATGGGAGCGCAGTCTTTCATGCAAGCGAAAAATCATGCTGGCGCTGCTAACCAATCTGGATTAACTGGGGTAGATACCTCCGCCTGGAACAATCCTTTTGGCGATCCCAATAGCACCTCCAATACTGACGATACTACTAAAGACGCAGCAGCTGTCGTCAACACGGGTAAATTTAACGAAATCAAAAAAGCACTTACAACAACTGGCATTAGTGGAGTTAGGTTAGATCCGAAAACCGGTAAAATTACTGATTCGAATACAGGGAAAACTTACGATTCATCTACTCTAGGCAGCGCACAAGGCATGGCAGATGCCGGATTTGCTGCTGGCGATATCGCTTCTGCGTTGGAGGCTTCAAGCAAAGCAGAAAAAGCAGCCATGAAAAAACTAGGGCTAACTGAAGGTATCGGCGCAGCCACAGCAGCCAATGGTTATACAGATGGCGGTGGTTCTGGTGGCACGATGTCTGGCAAAGCAGGTGATATCACGGTGGATGACTCCGGGGGTCGTCGTGGTCTTGCCAGCAGTGGTGCCGGTGTTAAAATTCCATCCAATCAAATTGCGGGCTTATCTAAAAACTTCAATGGTGAACGCATTGGTGTTTCTGCAGAAAATATTTTCAATATGATGGCGCGAAGATATAAAACAAAAGAGAAACAAAACTCTTTTTTTGATCCGTCTGAATTAGTTAAAATGCCGCAGTAGTCACTTCTTGTATTTTATTTGTTCTGACCACTAAAATAAAGGTCCTATCCAAATACGGAGGACCTTTTTTTATGTCTAAATTGAAATTTCTAATTGTTGCCATGTCGCTACTAACTTTAGCTAACTGCCAATCTAAAAATTCTAAACCCGAGGATGGCATCACCAAAGCCGCCTATTCGCAGTTTGGTATCGAATCCGTATCCAAAGATGATCTAAAAAAATACGCGCCGAAAGAGATCAGCACGTCGATGAAAAACAAACTCTCGCTCTACATGGATATTCAAACGCCAGCCGGCGGCCAGCTTCACCCCAATGGAAAAGACCTGTTCTTTAACTGGCGTATTTCGGGCTACCAACAGATTTGGAAAATGTCGGGACCAAATAGTTATCCCGTGCAAATGACCGGAGGTAAGGACCTAACGACGCTAGCAGATATCGCACCTAACGGACAATTTATCATTTTTCACCGCGATATCGATGGACAAGAAAATCCGGGCATTTATATCCAATCGGTCAATGGCGGCCCCCTGACAAAAATTTTCCACGAGCCTAAAGTTCGTGCCGCATTTCAATTTATCACTGATGATTCAAAAGAAATCTACTTCACTTCAAATCATGAAGACGCACAAAGTTTTTTCGTCTACAAAATAAATATAGAAACAAAAAAAATCGAACCAATTTCAAAAGAAAAAGGTTACTGGTACATCATGGACCACGAAGGCGATCGCTTGCTTTTAGGCTTCGCAAAAACTTCGTTTGCTAATGACGTTTACGAATTGAACCTAAAAACGAAAGAAAAGAAATGGCTGCTTGGTGAAAAATCAGAAGATCCATTTGATGTTCGCTTTTTGCGCGGCAATAACAAGTATATCGTTCGCACACTCGACGGCGACTTTGAATCTCTGAAATTGTTAGATAACGGCAAACTAAAAAATATCATTAAAACTGAAAAACACGACATCGAAAACTTTGAGCTGAGCGATAATCGCGACTTTCTGGCTTTCGAGCTCAATAAAGACGGTTATACTCAACTAAACATTTTTAAAATCACTTCAGAAGGTGCACTGTCCGAATTGAACTACAAAAACAGCATGCCTACGAATTTGAAAAAAGCAGATCACTTAAAAGTCCACTTCAATCGCACCAACTCTAAAGCGATCATCACATCGTCTTCTAGCCAAGAACCTCGTAATTTCTATTCACTAGATATGATATCGCGCCAATGGACACAGTGGACGAAAACAAATTCTCCCGAAGTTCAAACCTCTAACTTTGCAGTCGCCAATCTAGAATACTACAAAGCTAAAGACGGCACATCGATCCCGATGTTTGTTCGACGTCCTGAACGTTGTAAAAAAGAACTGTGCCCGGTCATGGTTCAATTCCACGGAGGCCCAGAAGGACAAAGCTTTGCAGGGTTTCATCCGCTGGGCCAACTAGCCGTTGAAGAAGGATTTGTTTTTGTTGAACCGAATGTGCGCGGCAGTTCAGGATACGGCCGCACGTGGCTGCAATCTGATAATGGCCCTAAACGCAAAGACGTTGTCACAGATATCCAAGATGCCGCGATTTGGATTAAAAAAAATTGGGCCTTAAACGGCGTGGCGCCTAAAGTGGGAATCTTTGGCGGCAGCTATGGCGGCTATTCCACACTGATGGGAATGACTTACTTTGCCGGATCATATGATGCTGGTGTTTCTATCGTTGGCATCTCGAATTTAGTTTCATTTCTTCAAAACACCGCACCTTACCGTCGTCACATTAGAGAAACCGAGTATGGTTTTTTAAATAAAGACATGGCGAGTTTGATTGAACTCTCGCCGATCAATCACATCGGCAATATTCAAGCTCCATTGATGATCATTCAAGGAGCCAATGATCCGCGCGTTCCGGTTGGTGAGGCCGTTCAGATTCAAAAGGCGTTAGAGAACACTAAGAAAAATTCTGAGTTAGTAATTTTCCCGGATGAGGGCCATGGATCAGCAAAAAAAGAAAATAAAATTCTTGAGTGGGGTTACACTTTAGATTTCTTTAAAAAACATCTTGGTCGTTAATTATCATCGTATTTTCTAGTTGGTCTGCGTTTTCGATTCGAACCCGCGGACCAATAATGCAATTCTTCAAACGACAGCCCTTTTTCAAAGTAACACCCTCGCCGATTACATTGTATCCAAGTAAAAATTCAAAATCAAAATCTAGCTTTTTATCTGCCAATATAACTCGATTGTTCATCTGGACAAATTCTGTGTTCGGCGCCCGCCACTTAATTACATCTGTTAGATATTTTGAGTCCGACGTTTTCTGCACCAGCATATTCAAACATTTGTGAGTAGCAGTCTTGAAATCGGACTCGTTACCCGTTTCGAACCAATGACATGGAAATGGACAAACGTTCGCCGTATTGCCATCTTTGATCGCATCAGTCAATGCATCATACAAAATATTAGATTCACCCGGCCTGATATAATTAAATATTTTCTCCGAGAAAATAGTAACGCCGATATAGTGATACCCTTTAACCGATGATTCTACTTTATCTTTTCCAAAGCCTAATATTTTACCGATGCTATCAACCCATACACCACCAAATTTAGTGCCCACCTCTGGATGATCGATCACCAGCAAGGTAGCTATAGCGCCGCTAGTTTTATGCTGCTCGATCGCTTTTTTTATTTGATCCGAACTTTTTGGAATGATGACTTCGTCACCATTCATCAAAATAAAATCTCCTTCTGATTGAAAGTACGCTTTGGCGTGGCCAATGCCACCGCCACTACCTAAAAGCACATCCTCATCAGAAAAAAATATTGGAAATTTATGTTTAAAGGCTTTAACCGTTGCTTTTAGTTTACTCGGCAGATGAAACGTATTCATCACGACTTTCTTCACTGCAACTTCATTTAGGAAATAGAGTGAGTATGCATACAGCGGAACGTTCAGGAATGAAATGGCTGGTTTGGGTACATACGTGGTATGTGGCCTGAGCCTAGTTCCTTCGCCCGCAGTAAGCATCATTACATTCATAACGTCTCGTATTTTTTTTCTAAAGCACCTGAATCGACTAATACATTAGTAAATGTTTTGAATTCAGGAAAGCCCGCCAAACTTTTAATTACTCGTTTAAGCGTTGGGGTTAAATATTTTAGATACCGTCTATCATCACGTTGATGGAAAAAACTCGCAAAACTACCGCACGCTTTAAAACAGCGCTGAATAGACTGCAATTCATATATGTAATTAAAATGAGCTAGATCAAAAGTCTTTTTATATTCTTTTGCACGCTCAAAATAGTAATTCAAAATTTTCTGCCCGTATTCATCAGTGATGTCTACGTAGGAATCTTTAATTAAGCTGACGAGATCATACTGAACGGGACCCATCCGAGCATCTTGAAAATCGATGACACACATCTTGTCGAACTTAATCATTAAATTTCTCGAGTGATAATCACGATGAGAAATATACTTTGGTTCTTTATGAAGAGTTTCAGATATTTTGTTAAATAGTCCCACGATTTCAGAGTCTACCTTTGGAGTTAGATCAAAACCAAGAACTCCTTTGATCAAATTGTCTTTACCGTAATTCAACTCCCAAACAAATTTTTCAGTATTGAACTCGATATCAAAAGCTGTGCAGGGTTTTTTTAGAGCAGAAGCTGAATAATGAATTTTGATAATTTCATCAATCGCTAATTTATAGTACTCGAATGAAGTTTCTGATTCACGTTGTTCCCAGAATTTTCGTTCTAGTGTTAAATCACCCAGATCTTCTAGTAACACTAGTCCATCACTTGCCGACATATCTATAATTTTTGGAACGTGAACACCGGCATCGGCAAAATGATTCAGTACGCTGATGAACGGATATTTTTCTGGCTGAAATGGATCCCATTTCATTAGGACAAGAGATTGATTGTCGACAGCTACGCGATAGTATTTTCTGGTAGAAGCATCGCCTGCCAATTGGAAAACTTTAAAATCTGATTTCTTCAGTGAATTTTCTAAAAAAAGTTGCACGCTTTCATCCTTGATTAACAATTGAGTACTCCAAATTTGAGCCTAGATTTAGGTCCAGCTGCATGCCGGACCAATGCACTCTATTATTATCAAAAATATTACCAAGCTATGTCAACCGCTCGTAGGATCTTCCCCTACCTAAGCACGCATTCACTACGCCTCAAAAAATAGAATCTCAACGGCCTCTTTTAATTTTGCATATGTTAATGGTGCCTTGTTAACTTCAAACGTTTGCTCGTTCATAACATGAACCATTTCGCTTACGATACCAGGATGTGTTGCCAGTTCCGCAAGTTCTGCCTGACTACCCACAATGATCAAAGGTTCTTCACTACTTCCCGTATTAGACTGAGCTTTATAAGCAGAAATTAACTTTTGCTCATCTAACGTTAACGCTAGAACATCTTCGATAAAAACTGAAATATTGCCTAAATTTTTAATTGTATCTAATGACTTAAATTCATTTCTCACATTTTCGTAGGGTAAAAAAGCCCAACGTTTATCGATCTCATGTATTTGATGCGCTACTTTGAAAACGATCTCTTTGATTCCATTTAAGTGAATGACATGCGAAATGATGTTCGAGACATCTACAGAAGATTGAACTTGCCTAATTCCGAAATCATCAAATTCGTCTTCATTTGTGTTAGTTATACCCGCCGCTTTTAAATTGCTTTCAAGCAACGTCTGAAATTGCGAGTAAAACACAGGTATCAACGTCATTTTCACTAATGTGGAAATAGACGTGATATTTCTATCGTCTATTTCTTTAGCATCAGGAATAATGGCCGTTCCCAAATATGTATCGTCTTGGAATATTGGAATTACCAAGTCCGCATTTTTGAAAAAGAAATCAGAATCAGGCCCAACTGACTGCAAGTCAGTGAGCCTGCTGATCTCTAACCCCTTACCAAATCGATTCTTCAAAATCGATTTTAACTTATTAATAGATGATTGATCATCTATTCTTACCATAAAATCCCCTACATCGAAACCTGATCACTTTACTACCCGCCAGAATTTCGACCCCAAATTTATTAAGACTTCACCCAAGAAGTCATATCCTGTTATACTTCCTTTACACTTCTCATGCCGTTCACCGTCACTGTTACTATGAAAAATTTGTAAGACGAAAAGGTTAAATAAGTACCTTGTTTTGAAGTGTTTTTCGGTTAGAAAAAAAGTCCTGTAAACAGATTAGACAAAAATGATCGCGACACCTTGATCTCAAAAATGATAGATTTCAGAACTATCGCGAAAAATTTTCCCAACACCATAAAATAAAAAACCCCGCCATTTCTGACGGGGTTTGGATTTTCATTTATAATTCTAACTTATGCGCGAGCAATTTTACGTTTATCTAAACCGTATTGCTGAACTTTATCGATCAAGTTCGCACGGCTGATACCAAGCTCTTTCGCCAATTTCGATTTGTTCCATCCAGTTCTGCGTAAACCTTCACGGATCATTTCGCGTTCTAATTCTTGGATAGCATCTTTCAAGCGACCTTGAAGACGAGCACCTTGAACTTTGTTAGTTTCAGACGCTTCTAAGATTTTTGGAGAAAGTAATTCCGCCGTGATCTTAGTTTCAGCACCTGATAATACATACACACGTTCGATTTCATTTTGCAATTCCCGAACGTTACCCGGCCAAGCATAATCATAAAGTTTCTCTAACGCACGGTTAGTTAATACTTTAGTTACACCGCCTGCATGCTTTTGTTCAGATACTTTCTTCATGAAATAATCCACAAGATATGGAATATCTTCTTTTCTTTCTCTCATTGGAGGAACACGAAGATTGATGATGTTTAAACGATAGTACAAGTCTTCTCGGAAAGTACCAGCATCGATCATCTCTTTTAAGTTTTTATTAGTAGCCGCGATGATACGTACGTCAACTTTACGAGTCTCTGTAGAACCAACTGGCATGAAAGTACCTTCTTGGATTACGCGAAGTAGTTTTACTTGCATAGAAGCCGAGATATCTCCAACTTCATCCAGGAATAATGTACCTTTATCTGCAGTTTCAAAAAGACCTTTTCTGTCTTTTACTGAACCTGTGTACGCGCCTCTTAAAGCACCGAACAACTCAGCTTCTAACAAGTTATCATTAATCGCTGTAAAGTTCTGCGCCACGAACGCTTTGTCTTTTCTAACTGAATGGTAGTGGATTGATTTTGCAATCAATTCCTTACCTGTACCGTTCTCACCTTGGATAAGAACAGTTGTTTCAGAACCTTTAATTTTATCTAGTAAATTGTAGAGTTCTTGCATTGGTTTAGATTTACCAATCATAGAATCATAACGAAAACGTTTTCCCAATTCATTATTCAATTCTCTGATTCGGTCATCACGCTTAGTGATTTCCAAATGAAGAGTCACGATCTCTTGAGCTACTAATTCACAAAGCTCGCTAAAGTGATTTCTCTCATGGTCATCTAAATACTTAAGTTTCGAAACTAATTTTTCAATGTAGTCTGCTGGCACACCGAAAGCTGCCAGGCGTTCGCGTACTTCTGGTAGTCTTTGTGTGGCTTGGTCATCTTTGAAATAACCAACACCCACAACTGTTCCTACGCAGTCGTTTTCGATCATGATGGGAAATACACCTACGTCAAATCCAGTCATATCCCATTTTTTTAATGAAAATCTATTATTAGATGTTTTCAAATCATCTAACGTCTTAGTGATAACTTCACTTAGACTTGCTTTACCTGATTCTTTTTCAACTAGGTAACCTACTGCAGGGTTGTGAAAAACAGTTTTTGTGTTCTCCAAACCTTTTAGTTCGCCCCGCTCATCAGTGAATACCACATCGATATTCCACCATGAGTTCAAAATCTGTTTTAACTTTTTGATCACGTGGATGTGTTCAAATTCATTCCAGTTAATCATCGACATAATGACTCCTTCGGTCTGTATAATCTCAAGTCACCTATCGTCTAACTTTTAAACAAACTTAATAGCCGACCCAAAAATAATCTATCCCTTGTAAATTCGATTTGAGGTCGGCTCTTGACCAGGTCGCTAGACCTTGGTCCGACACGAAAAGTATCGTTTAAGGTTACATACTTGAAATTTCTTCAGAAAAAAATGCGCGAGCTGAGCCCTATTAGATCTGCTAAGGCACTCTATTTGATGAGTATTTCACATTATGGAATTAACTCCTTTACGCGAAAATTTTGTTACGGCAAGCAAAGAACCTAAACTAGAAGTCTCATCTACTTCGGAGCATCAACTCAGTTTTGATGAGTTCCTAGCAGAAGAAGACAACACCGCTAAGCTAGCGTTGATTCCCTATACTGACTACCATTTGATCAATGCAAAAGAGTTCACGTTTCCTAAACGTCGTTTTTTTATTTTATCAGTTGTGACACATTTTATTTTAATCGCATGGGCGCTAACTATCGTCGTTCAAAAAATGCAGAAAAATGAAATTGTTGAAGTTGAGTATGTCTCTGCTGAGGCCGCGGCTCCCGCACCAATGAAATATGCACCGGTGGAAACCGCTCCCGTAGCAGAAATCCCGCCCGTTGAAAAAGCGGCTCTTAAAGAGCCCGTTGTTGTTGTTAAGCCAGCAGCCAAAGCTGTTGCTAAATCAAATCACAAAGCATCTCCTAAGCCAGCTGTCGTAGCAAAGCCCACTCACACGGCTTCATCATCGCGTTCAAAAACAGAAGCTGTATCCCATGTAGAGCCGATGGCTGATATCAGCGACATTGCTGTTCCAGCGCTAAGTGAAGCCAGCACAAATGAAGTGGCTCATATGTCTACGAAAGAAATTGAAAATGATTTTGATAAAATTGATGAAGATCAAAACTCAAAATTTCTAGCTGCCGTAAAAGATGACACTAAGATGTTAGATGACTCCGCTGCTGAGCTTGATCAAACAACTCAAGCTGTAGCCAACGAAGACAGTTCTGAATTAGAAAATGCAGCCGCTGAGAAACTAAGAAATTTAAACGCCCAAAAAGCGGAATTGAAAAAAGCTCGTCAGGCTGCCGGTCCATCTGGTGCTCCAGATGTTAGCTCTTCAAGACTAGCCGCTGAACGGGCCGCATCGAGCGCAAAGTCTGCTGGTAATGGTGTTGGTAAGAGTGAACAATCTCAATCCGCTACTGGCGCTCAAGGCGTGGGATCAGAAAGTGAAGGTATTGTTAGGAGCCTAGAGGATCTAAAGCAAAAGCCTGGCAATCCAAGACCTAACTACGACGTGCAAGATCGAATGAACGGCCTCTCGGGCACGATCATTATCAATGCCTATGTAACTAAAGAAGGAAATCTAACGCTGTTCCGATTGATTCAATCGACAGGTCATAGAAATTTAGATCGCAAAACTTTGAGTGCATTAAAAGAGTGGAAGTTTTATCCAGGCCAAGAAGGTTGGGTGGAATTACCATTCAAATGGGACTTAAAGGGCGGCGTTCAGCAGAAGCCAACCCTTTTAAAACGTCAATAGTACTAAAGATTAGCCGAAAAGTTCTTTATCAGTTTTTGAAGTGCCTTGATTTCTAAGTTTGGCTTTTCTTTTTACGCCTTTTCCTGCTAATTTTTTCTTTCTGATAGTTTCTGTTTTTTTAGTTTTTGAAGCCATGATCCGCTCTCCCGTTAATTTATTTCAACCCGAAGCGGCAGAATTATCAAAAAGGAATACTTAAGTCAACGGAATGCCTAACATCTGGCTCTGAACCTGTTTCCATAAGATAGGCGTAGTTTAGCTTAAATTTGGGAAGGTCAAAACCCCATCCCGCAGTTACTATGTCCCTGATATCACTAAAGTTTTCCTGATAACCCACGCGCCATGTGATCCAGCGATTTAGATAATTTTCAATCCCGAACATAAATTGCCCGTCACTTATTTTATAATTATTCCCTGTTAGGTAGTCAGCCCGAAAGCGTAAAAAACCTTTATAGATGTAATGGGACCCGAACCCAACCTGTGGCGCCGTACGATCGCGGATCAGCTCATTCCCCGAGGCTCCAC
>CAZCHT010000011.1:0-47151 GCA_964498705.1 uncultured Bdellovibrio sp.
AAATGACCAAGAGGCAAATTTATATCCTCTAAGCGTCGATTCCGGATCAGAAAAATCTTCTATAGCCACTGCGACTGTTGCGACTTCATTTATTAAGTGAACTTTACTAATGAGAGCACCTTCAAGTTGTAATTTCCTTAGCCCATCAATTAATAAAGGAAAGTTCTGTTTGTTTTTTAATTCAAAAAGGCAGGATACAAAATATTCAGGTTTAGGTCTTAACCAAACTCCCATTTTAGTTACAATCCCTAAATTTGATTGGCTAAATAATCCTTCTGAATAAAGACCAACTCCCCATTTGTATGTATTCCAAGACCGAAAATTTTCTAAAGGCCCTCCACCTGTTCGAAATAACTGTCCTTCTGGTAAAATAACTTCTAATCCGCAGATATTTCCAAAGTGGTCACCATAATCAGTTTCGCCAATTCCTCGCTCTAGCGAGTTTCCAACAACACTTCCGTCTGGAGGGCCATCGGTGCAGTCAATCCAAAGCGGAATACTATGATCAACCAAGTATTGATGAAGTTGTCTGAAAGTAACACCAGGTTCAATCAAAGCAAAAGCCAGTTCCGAATTAACTTCAATGATTTTATTTAGTCGGTTCAGGACAATTACCACAGAATTTTCTTGGTACGGACTGGCGCCACCATAGCCCCAATTCTTTCCTTGTCCAACGGGCCAAACAGGAATTTTATAGGTATTTGCAACCTTAAGTATTTCCTGGATCTGTGCTATATCTGAAGGGTAAACGAAAGCAGATGCATTTTGGGTTTTTGGAATAATATCCCTAGATAGGTCGATAACTTTTTCTTTTTCTAAAGTTATATTTTCAGAGCCAACAATTTTTTCAATAGCTTTAAGTGCAATTAAATGTTGATGCAAGCCAAAACCTTCCTTTTTAAGATAGCCTATCGAAGCATATATTCAGCAAGAATAAAATGATAAAAATATAAAGTACTAGGATGTTTGTCTGGATCAAAAACTGAGAGGTGAGAGGGCCGCTTAGTTGTGAGGAGTCGTCTATGTTTCGCTAAACCCAATCCTGAAAACGAATACGAAGATCCATGAATATGAGCATTCCTGACTAGTGTTTATAAAAAAGCCTCTCTTAATTTCTTAAGAGAGGCCTTGATCTTGTAATAACGTGGCAATAACTAATAAATGATAATCCCTAAACTATTCTAAGAAGAACTGTTTAACACCGAACAATCCAGAACTCACTTCGATGCTTTTTTGTTCAGACGAAAAGTGGATGTTATCTGATGACGAACTGTAGCCTTCAAGTACGGATACGACAGGAACTGGTTTTTGTTTCTGATTCTTCCAGTCTACCGGAGTCAGAGGCACTACTGATGGGCGCGCGCTGTCGGCTTGGAATTTCACGACTTGGATTTGCCTCCAGCTTTTAACTACGCCGTAGAACAATCCTGGAGTTTTTTGATCAGCGAATACTTTTGCTAGGCTCGCGTATTCGATAGTTTCCGGCATCGTAAACGCTTCTTGAGTCAAATAAGCGTCTTTGTCAGCGGTTACTATTTGTAGTGAGGCTCGGCTAGAATAGTCTTCGCGAACTTTGCTTGTGTATTTCATTAAGCTTACATTTTTAGAATATGAGCGAGGTAATGATAAGTAACTTAATTCACCAGATGCCATTTCCATCATATCCACAAGAACGGCTTTAGTGCCTTTTTCTGATTTAACTAATTTTAATGATGTTAAGCTCGTAACCGTGTTTAACACGTCTTGTTCTTTAGTTGGGTAGATATCATTTACCCAACTGTCAGAAACAACGAGCGTTGATCCGTCTAGTGCGATCACATCACCCGGAACGTTGAAACCAGCACCACATGATAGAGTTTGATTCTGCCAAGTTAACGGCAATAGATCGTTCTGAGTCGCGGTGCTGTATGTCTTTTTGAATTCTTTAGTTAAATCCACAGATGTTTTTCTAACTAGAAATAATTCATTGTTGAATTGTTTCACTTCCGCACGAGTCGTTTTAGACAATCCACATTTATCGATCGTTACCGATTTTGGTTCAGCGGCTTTATCTGCAGATACAACACGTAATTCATTTCCGACACTGATTAACGTTTCTCCCGAAGTTAGTTTCAAGAACGAAGCCGAACGATAGCCATAACCCGGAGGCATGATACCCATGGAAGCGCTGCTGCTGCCAGCACTGACATCAAGAGAGTATTCAGGAGTTGAGTTCGCTTCCCAAGTTTTGGTTGAAACCGCTTTCAGAGCTTTGTTCGCGCCCAATGAAACTTCATGTAATTGGTAAGTTTGTGAATAACGATTGTTCTCGTAGCCTGATTTGCTAGTTAGAACCAACATTGTCTTTTTATCCGCGCTGATCAAGTGAGCTGAATGGGCACCAGGTAATACCACTTCGCTTAATACCGCTGTTTTTTCTGCATCTACGTCAGATTTAGAAACCGTTCTTAAAATTGTACGTTCTGTCGAATTCGCCGTCCACGAGTTTCCTTCAGTGATAACTTGAACACCCAGGTCGCCACCTTTAGAATCGCGTACCGATACGAACGCTTTAATGTTACGAGCTAGCTCAAGCACGTTGACCGCTTGTACTGTTGTTGAAGGCACATTCGATTTAGCACCGAATGTTACAAGGGATGCATCCGAGAAACTATTGATGCGATTGATTTCCGTGTTTGTGAAAATACGACGAATCCATGAAGAATCACCAGCAAGGAAAGAGCCTTCTTTGAAGATCGCATCTGTATCGGTCGCGCCAAGATCAAAAGAAATGATCTGACCACCGCTTTGGTATGATGTTAAACCATTTGAGTTCTTTGCGTACTTTGAACCTTCGAATAGAATTTCACCTCTGCCGTTCTCGT
The DNA here is from genome assembly GCA_964498705.1 of uncultured Bdellovibrio sp. GTDB lineage: Bacteria > Bdellovibrionota > Bdellovibrionia > Bdellovibrionales > Bdellovibrionaceae > UBA2316. Next base: position 2,865 of record CAZCHT010000011.1, read on the forward strand.
CCGGACGGAATTCAATTTTCTTGTCTTCACCGTTGAAGTTCGCCCAGAATTGCGATCCAGATAAAACGAGAGAAGAAACTTCTGTAGCTTTCGCTGATTTACCATTGGATGTAATTTCAAATAATTTAACTTGTGCAAAACGTTTATTATTTTCGTTGTTAACAGCCGGAACAATCCAGCCTAAACCAACAACATAGTTTTTACCGTTATAGCTGATTGGCTCTGCGCGAGAAACCCAACCGTCGAAAGTTAAACGTTGAATATGGCGAACACCTTTTTCAGGAGCCGATATATCAAATAAATCTAAAGGATCTAAATTGTTCGAAGGAACCCAAAATGCGTATAGCCAGTCGCCATAAATACGTACATCTTGTAAATTAGCGCTTAAACCAGTTGTGTCACCCGTAGTGACCACGCTATCAGGCATGATTTTACGGACTTGATCTTTAGTAGAAACAAATCGTCCGTAGACACCCCAAGTGGCATCAGCAGTCCATTTCTGTTTTGCGACTTCAGTATCAGTGCCTTTATCAGTTTCCGCCTTAACTTTTTTTTCAATATAAAGACGTCTTAGTTCTGCTTCATTTTCTGATAAGATTTCAGAATCTTTCGCCGGGAATTTAAATGTTTCTACAGCGATGCGACCAATTCTTGGTGCCGAGTTATTTGCTGTGGGTTGACCCGTGATAGAATAGTTGCTGACAACAATAAGAGTGTTGTTTTTGATTTGCATTTGGTGTGGGCGTTGAATTGTTCCCTTAACAGAAACAGTCATAACAGATTGGATTTTGCCTTTGTCGTCAGAGATGTCTACGACTTGAACCATACTTTGACGGTCCCACCAGCCCCAGCCATGCTCAGATAAATGAGCGATTAGGTAGTATTTGTATGAATCACCCTCTGGAACAGTTACAACCCGTAAATTGTTTCCGTAAACGGCAGGAAGAGATAATGTAGCTTCTTGAATTTTGCTGACTTGTTTTCCGCTTAAGTCGAATGAAGTCACAATCCCTTGAGACTGACTTTCTATTTGTGAATAGCGATACGAATTTGTATCAGGACGAAGAGTCGTCACAGTATAGAGGACGCTGCCGACAATGCGAGAGTCAGCGATTTCACCTTTAAGATCGATTTTTTCAGCTAGTGTTGGTTGTTCTGGTTTAGAAACATCATATACAAGGATGCGACTTTGATTTTCATTGTAATTATAAGACTGAGTCGCTGAATCAAACCACACACGTTCAAGAACGTAGAGACGATCTTGAGTGGGATCAAGGTACATGTCAGAAGGGTAGTTGCCTGTTGGTTCGGCACGACCTAATAATTTAGGTTTCTCTGTTCCCTCTACATAGCTAACAACTTGCAGGCCACGATAGTTATTTAACAGATAAAGTAATTTTGAACCGGGTTTGCCGACTTTAAATACGTCCGCCTCTTGTTCAGCGCGGGGAGCTCCGCCAGCTGCTGGAGATGGTGCTGCTGCCGATCGAGCGGCCTCTAAGCGAAATCCACCACCACGAGCTGCGGTTAGGAATGAGGTTTGGCCACGATAGCGAGATAAATCACCACGTGTCACAGACGTTCCTTCTTTTGGAGCCGCCATCAATGAAGACGCATTGTCGGCCGTTAGGGAACCGTCGTCTTTTTTAGTTGAGCAGCCGATTGTCAAAAGTACGGTCGTAGTTAAACATAAAGTTAGGGTTGATAATTTCATCATAGGTGACGAGTCTCCTGTTAATTTTTAAAATCGTCGCACTCTAGCATCAGGAATCAAGAATTTCGAAGACAAAAAAAAATGACGGGAAAACATTGCTAAATAAGCAAAGTTAACGAAAAAAATTCAAACTGTGAAATAGCTTCAATCGAGTGCAGTCAAGGCTATTTTGATTTAAAGAAACTTAACAGCTATTAGGCGCCAAAAAACCTCAAAATTACATAGTTCTTCTCTTTTTTCTAAATATGTTTTTTACTCGGGTTATGAAATTAGCCGTAGAACTTCGAAGTTTGGTACATGAATCCGTTGCTTTATTAGGAACTATTATCAAACATCAGGTCGGGGTTGGCGGCTATCGACGGATCGAAAAAATTCGTCAGCAGATGACGAGCCTTCGAAACCAATCCGATATAAAATCTGAAAAAGTTTTAGAGAAACTCACAAAGCAGTTAAACATTCTAAAAGAAAACGAAAGATACGAAATCGCACATTCATTCACGCTCATGCTAGAGTTAATGAACACCTCTGAAAACGCCTATCGTAGCTTTCGACTGAGTCAGAGACGGGCCGCCCCCATGGAGAAAAATGAACCCGTGTCAATTACCTATGTATTGACGGCTCATCCGACAGAAGCGCGCGCTCCTAAAAATATTGATGTGTTTCATGAAATACAAAATTTGCAAATTATGATTTTAGAAACTGCAGATCCAGGACAGAAAATCACCCTGACGGAACAATACAAAAACGATCTTAAACATTTATTGGAAATTGCATGGCGTACACCTATTGTTCGCCAGCGATCACCAAAGGTAAAAGATGAAGCTGAATATATCTACTCACAAGTTTTTCGTGAAAACGTTTTGTTCTCGTTGATGGACGCCAATCACGGTGAAGTCTTGTTTGGATTGGGTAGTTGGGTGGGCGGCGATAAAGATGGTCACCCCGGCGTAGATGAAAAGACGATGATTCAAAGTTTAACTTTGTCGCGTGGGCACATATTATCGATGCTAGATTCGCTGCTAAAGGAAGTAAGATTAACTGTGGATTCTGTTGGCTGTGAACAACTGGCGCGCCAAATTTCTAGTTTGCATTCGCGCTGGCGTGCATGTCGAGTCTTGAAACCGGGTGATCTTAAGAAAATTCAATCCAGCCACGTTCTTTTTCTGAAATTGAAAAAAGACTATCAAGCTCAGTTCAATAGCGTGCATCCACAGCTGCGTCGTATCGATCAAATTTATGAATTATTTCCTGGGTTAGTAATCCCATTAGAATTTCGAGAATCATCAGATGTTCTGATGTCCACGCCTCAAAAAGGAAAACGTCTAGCGATTGATCGTATGTTAGCAAAAGTCGGAGGTCTGTGTCGATCAGGAGATCCTCGTTTTTATATTCGTGGTTTTATTATTGCAATGACCCAATCGGCGGCTCACTTGAAAATGGCGGCCAGAAAGCAAAAACACGTTTTCGGTGCGGCCAAGCTGCCGATCATTCCTTTGTTTGAAGAAGCGGCATCGCTAGCAAATTCCAATGTGATTATGCGCGAGGTTTTGAAAGATTCCGAATTAAAATCCGTGATAAAAAAATACTGGCGATCAACTGTTGAAATGATGGTTGGGTACTCTGATTCCAGTAAAGAAGGCGGCGTACTACCGAGCCGTCTAGCGATTTCATTGGCTCTACCAAAGCTTGAAAGACTGTGCCAGCGGGCGGGAGTAACTCCGCTATTTTTTCATGGATCCGGTGGCAGCGTCGATCGCGGAGGTGGTAACATTGAAGATCAAATGATTTGGTGGCCACGCTCGGCGGTGACCCGATATAAAGTGACTATTCAGGGTGAAATGGTCGAAAGATCTTTGGCGACGCCTGCGATTGCTCGAGGCCAGCTCGAAAAAATTGCACACAGTTCAAGTATAGTATTGAGCCGCCGATTTCAGGCGCAAAACAATACGGCTTTAAATGTGTTCACTCAAAAAATTACCGAAGTGTACCGAAAAAAAGTGACTACCCCAGATTTCCTACAGGTCGTTAGCGCGGCGACCCCGTATTCCTATATCAATTATTTAAAAATAGGATCTCGGCCAGCTAAGCGGCAACAAGAATTAACTGTCAAAGGTCTACGGGCTATCCCGTGGATTTTATGCTGGACTCAGACTCGGTTGTTATTTCCCACTTGGTGGGGTGTGGGCAGCGCTTGGCGAACAACGACAGGCGGCGACAAGGCCAAATTGAAAATCGCGTTCAAAAAAGACGCGGTATTTACCTCGTTCGTAAAGGCTCTTGATTTTACGCTGGCGAAAGTCGAACTCGAAGTTTTTAAAATCTACTTAAAACAAAGCCGCTTGCCACAGTCACTGATACAAGAGTTTTCAGATGAAATTGATCAAGAATATCGTGGTGCCTGCCAGTTCGTGCAAGCCATGACGGGTTCTAAAAAACGTTTGGAGCACAAGGAATGGTTAAAAGAGAGCATAGAATTGCGATCTCCCATGATCCATCCTTTAAATGTGCTGCAAATTATTGCTCAAAAAAACAAAGAAATCGCCCTGCTCAGACTAACGGTCACAGGAATATCTGCGGGTATGATGGCTACCGGATAAATAAAAGTAAAAAATCTAGTTTAGTTCTTGATTTGCCCGCCATTATTGAAGATAGTGCGGCACTATTGCGCCAAAGCAATATATCGACACAAATTCAAATAGTTGGGGAATAATATGGCCATAAAAGAATTAAGCGAAGATCAAGTTAAGGATATGACCTTGTTAGAAAAAGACAAGTGGTGGTTCGAGAATGTTTATCAAGGCAATGCGCCTCAATTAACAATTCGCTCGGCAATCACAGGTATGTTACTTGGCGGGATTTTAAGTTTAACGAATTTATATGTTGGTATCAAAACCGGTTGGACATTAGGGGTTGGGGTAACATCAGTTATCTTGTCATTTGGAATTTTCAAATTATTCGCGCGTTTTAAAATCGGCGAAGAAATGGGCGTTCTAGAAAACAATGCGATGCAATCGATCGCAACCAGTGCGGGATACATGACTGCACCAATGATGGCCTCGCTGCCTGCCTATATGATGGTAACTAACCAAGTGATCCCAATGTGGCAAACGTATTGGTGGATCGTCGTTCTTTCATTATTAGGTGTATTGTTTGCGTTCCCACTGAAGCGTCGTTTTATCAATGACGAACAATTACCATTTCCAGAAGGTTATGCTTCAGGTGTGGTCTTAGACAGCTTACATTCAGACACTGGAAAAGATGGTATTTTCAAAGCCAAAGTTCTAATGGCCGGCGCGGGTGTAGCGGCATTGATTGAATTCATGCGCAGTGAAAAAGTCATGACTATGCTTAAAGCTCCCTTTTTAGTTCTTCCTGAATTCTGGGATGATTTAATTTATAAATTTGCGACTCCGGCTATTTTTGGAACTCCATTGAAAGATTTAACGATTCGTTTAGATTCCTCAATCGTGTTAATGGGAACGGGCGGACTGATGAGTATGAAGACAGCTATGTCGATGTTACTTGGTGCGGTTCTGAACTATGTTATCTTCGCTCCGTACCTAATTAAAATCGGTATTGTGTCACATGCTACCTTTAAAGCGATCACGATGTGGTCGTTGTGGTTTGGTGTGGCGATGATGACCACCGCATCTTTGTATTCATTTTTTGCACGTCCAGAAATTATTTTGTCAGCGTTCAAACGTAAAAATAAAGAAGTAAAAACAAAAGAATCAGATCCATTAAAAGATATCGAATTGCCAATTTGGATTTCTTTAGTTGGTATCCCGATAGTTGGCGCAATAGCGGTATGGATGGGTCATGCCTGGTTTGGCGTTCATTGGTGGTTAGGTGTGATTGCGATTCCATTGGTATTCGTATTTACATTGATTGCAGTGAACTCAACAGGCTTAACAGCGATCACTCCAGGAAGTGCGTTAGGTAAACTGACTCAAGTTACCTACAGTATGTTAGCTCCTGGTCAAATTGCGACGAACTTGATGACAGCGGGAATTACAAGTGAAGTGTCTTTGAATTCTAGTAATCTATTGATGGATATCAAACCGGGCTACATGTTGGGTGGTAAGCCTCGGCACCAAGCAGTTGGTCATATTTTGGGAATCTTTGCCGGTGGTTTAGTGGCTGTTCCTGTATTTTATATGTTATTCCACGGCGATATTTCAATGTTCACATCAGAAAAGTTACCTCTACCATCGGCTACTGTTTGGAAAGCTGTGGCGGAAGTTTTAACGGTTGGTTTAGCGGCCCTTCATCCATCGGCGCAGCTAGCGGCCCTCGTTGGCGGTATCTTGGGCATTGTCATGGCCTACCTTGATCAGAAAACACGCGGTAAATTTCCAATATCTGCGGTAGGGGTTGGTTTAGCGTTTGTACTTCGCTTCACAGATTCATTAATGATGGCACTTGGTGCCCTCTTTTTCTGGGTGATCAGACGTTTGGCTAAAGATAAATCATCAGTTACCTATCGTGCATTTATCGATAATCAAGAAACAATGGCGGCCGGCGTAATTGCGGGTGGTTCTATCATTGGCTTGATCTTGTTAATTCTTGAAACAAGTATTTAATTCTTTTTAAAGCCCACAATCGTGGGCTTTATATTTTAGTCCACATTTCGGTCTAGATCGGTCTAGAAGTCTTGGAAGGGATCTCGTGTGTGTTGAAGAGAACACATTCGTGTTTTATCCTGGTAGCACCCACTATCAAATTCCAAGAGGATTTTTATATGATAACAAAATACATCGTTAGCTTTCTGACGATAGTGTATTCCGTCCATTCTTTTGCTGGTTTCATGAATTCTTCTGGGACGAATACTTTTTATGGTGGTTTAGGGGTAATCGACCATTGGTCAGGAAAAATTGCGACCTCGGCAACGTCGAACGATAAGCCACGATTTTCTAACACATACACATATCTTCATTTAGCGACTTTACACCAAATCACTTCGGAATGGAGTCTTTCGCCCGAGTTTTATTTTTCAATTCCAAATAAAAAATCACCCGACGGTCACGAAAAATTTAGCGTGTTCGGTTGGGGCCTGCGTGGAGTTTATGTTTATACCGATGCTTGGAATTTCATCGTTGGATTGAGCGGCATGTATTACGGGATTAGCGGCGATGGCGGTGATGTTGTCCAAAATAACGGCTCTTCACAGTCAACATTTGCCACACCGAAAACTACCGAAACAACGTCGCGGCTCGCGCTGGATTTAGGCGTTGTTTATGTCTTTGATCAGTGGCGTTTTGAAACGTCGCTTTTAATATCGAATGCTGCCGATTTTAATAAAACTTCAATTAACCCAATGCTTACTTTAAGCCGAGGTTTCCTATGAAAATTCTCCAAGTTATTTTATGCTTGGCATTTGGATCTAGTGTGCACGGATTTACACTGACTCGAGGAAGCGCCGGTCAAGCCGCTTTGGGATATGCATCCGCAAATGTAACTTTTGATGTTGATACCAGCTGCGCAAGTTATTCGGATTTGGTTAAATCCACAGTGGATGCGGCAGCGAAAGTATGGGGAGCCGTACCTAATTCTACTTTAAAAATTTCTTTAGGTGAATTCACTCAATTGCCGTCAGCGATAACCACTTATGTTGGCACGTCGGCTACGCAGTATGTTCCTGTAGGTAATCCGGTAATATATTGTGATACCGCATTTGCGGCTCATTCTGGTCAAGATGCCGACTCGATTCCTGGTTTTGCGACCTCACAATACTTAAATAGCGCCGGAGAAATACAAACCGGTTTGTTGGTTTTAAATTTTCAATCAGGTGCTCGAGCTAATTTAGTCACGATGGATTTTACTATTGCGAGTGTTGTGTTGACTCATGAAATTGGCCATGTAGTTGGAATCGGACATTCATCAGATACAAATTCTTTGATGTACTACGCGACCGGTTCTGGGCGCAAAAATGTTTTGAGCAAAGATGACATCGATGCGGTTACTTATCTCTATCCAAGCAAAGAAGCGCCGGGCGGTTTATCCTGCGCGCAGGTCGGCTCGATTGGTACGGGAACTCGAGCGGGTTGGACCAACACATTAATAGAACTTTTTCTGATGATGCTGGTTTTAATGGCGCTGAAAGTGCGGGATCGAAAAAAAATCTATCTGTAGAATTCGAGGCATTGGTTGGCCGGGCTTGGACTGTGCGATTGTGAAAGCTGCCGTAGCGGTTGAAAGTTGTAATCCTGTCGATAAAAATCACCAGTAAAAGTGATTGACGATGGGGTTTGCGGCGAAACATATCGGTAGTTTTCAACGGCGCCCCTGGTACCTTCGATATTCAATTGGCTTGAACCAAATTGGCTTAAATTAAATAAATTGAATTGCAGGACATCTTGACTTCGCAGAGTGTGCGCTATTCGTTTAGATTTTATAACTTCATAGCTGCTTCGTTTTTTGGCGAAGATTTGAAACGTAGGATCTGCCAGTTTGCAATTGAGTCCAGCCGCTAAATTATTTAAATTAATACCTTTCATATTGGGACTCTTTAGCATGGTGATTAACCGGGGGTCTCTTTGGCGCACGGCTTTTACCAGTTTGTGCATAAGATCGACTTGAATGGATAATAGGGTGGGATCGTTGGTACTGTTAAACGCACGAAACTCAAACGTGCCATGCTTTCCCAGTGCATGCCAGTTAGAAGCACGATGCCTTTCAATATCTAGTTCGCGAGTCTCGTTTAGACTGAGGCTCGAACGTGTGAACGTCACTAGCTTCTTGAAATCGTTTTCCGAGTAGGGAGCCGCATATAAATTCATGCGGTTTTCATTGATAGAAAAAACCTCCTGTAGCTCGGGAAGGATTTTTTCAATGATGATCGTCAGAATTAAAATTTCTTCTGGCTTTGGATTTTTAAAATCGAAATGAATATGTGTTCCTGAATTGATAGGTTCCGATTCAAATTGCATTTGGTTAGCCATTTTTCTCAGTAGGGAATAATATACGTTCGCATTTTCAAGATCATTGAGAATAGGAGAAATGAATTCAACAGGCGTGGTTCCCGGTGGATGGTGAATAGATGAATCAGAAACGAGCCTAATTACATTTTCTTTTGCTTTATCTGAATAGAAAACTCCAACAGTGCCACTCTTTTCACCCGAGCCGTTCAGGCGCGAGCTGTGAACGTTTTGAAAACCTCCGATTTTTAAGGTCGTCATGCTTAACTCAGCCAAATCTTTGTAGGAACCTAAAGCCGAGATGTCATCTGTATTACGTTTTTCGGTGTAGTAACCTTCGACTTCAATTCCTAGAGCTGTGCTATAGTCAGCTGACGTCGGCAATGTTTCATATCGAGACACAAGCGCAGGGAAATCGAAGTCATTTTTGAAATATTCGCTGTCGGTAAATGCGAACAGAAAAAGAGATGCCATCAGCAGAGCTGTACGCAAATAAGTGCGAGCTGAATGAAGCAAAGCAGTTCTCAAACAAAACCTCATACAAATTGGGTTGCTAGCCGTGTGCCAGCAGCTAATTTTGATGGTCTTATGTTTGCTTAATCTTGTTGTAGTGGATCAATTTTGACCGGTTTTGGGGAAAATTTCCACATAAACACAAATGGGGGCTTATGAAAAAAAATGGGTTGAATATAATTGTGCGTCTAGTGATGGTTGCATTGATGGCTATGCCGATTCCGAATATGGCGTTCGCGGCGAATGTACAAAAAGAAATGGTATCGGCATCGAGCGTGCTGAATGAAATGAATGTCGTTGCATTACCAGCCAATCGACAACAACAAGAAAAAGAAATTCGCGCCTTCTTGCAAAATGACGACGTTAAAGCACAATTGCAAGCCAAAGGCGTTTCAGCAGAGGAAATGACATCGCGTTTAGCGAGTCTGTCAGATCAAGAGATGAACTCTATGTCGACCCAAATTCAGCAAGCGCGCGCGGGCGGAGACTTGCTGATCGCTATCTTGGTCATCGTACTGATCATTTATTTCATCAAACGAATTTAGTAGGACATATCAGAGCGTTACTCAATGAAATTGAAATACTATCTCTATCTAATTTTAGCTTCGATTACTTTTTCTATTCTTAGTACGGGATGCGCCACGCGCGCGCCCGCACAGGAGAGCTTGTTAAAGTCATTGTCATTGCCTTCGTCCTACACAATTCCTAACGTAGAATTTGTAGATCAGGCGAACGATTTCTGTGGGCCGGCGGCTGTCACGATGGCACTTCGTTGGAACGGTATCGATGCCGATGTAGAGCGCGTTGCAGACAAAGTATTTACGCCCGGACTTGCGGGATCATTGCCTATCGATGTGATCAGTGCCAATCGTCGCTATGGGATGTTGGCTATACCTGTGAATAACTTAGAATCTTTGCTAACAGAAATTGCGGCCAACAACCCTGTCATCGTCTTTCAGAATCTGACACTCAGTTGGGCTCCTCAATGGCATTATGCTTTAGTTGTCGGTTACAATCTGACAGAAAAGAAAATAATATTACATTCGGGTCATCAGCCATATATGAACGTGGATATCAGTGATTTTGAATACACTTGGAAGCTTGCCGATAATTGGGGATTGGTTGTCCTCGCTCCCGATAAATTATCTGCATCGGCAACAGAAATGGATCACGTAAAAGCCGCTGTTGTACTAGAGCAGATGAAGAAATCGGATGATGCGGCCGCAAGCTATCAACGCATTTTAGAGAAATGGCCAAACAATTTGGTCGCCTTGATCGGCGCTGCAAATGGTGCTTATCGAAACGGCAATAGAAGAGAAGCTGTTCGTCTTTTGAAACATGCAGTGACGGTTCATCCAGAATCTGTCGCGGCCAAAAACAATCTGACAATCGCAATGTCTGAAAAAATAAAAAAATAAATCTCACTCCAAGTCACAGCTTTTTTGTTGTAACAGTAAAAATGCTGTCCTACCTTTTTCTTCTATAACTAAATCAAAAGGGGTTGTTATGAAAACAATGATGTTAGTACTTTTATTTTTGGCGGGTGCGGCTCAAGCTCAATCACGCTATGGTTACGCATATTATGGTTCTCAACAAATGCGATGGTCTTTGCCTTCAAATAATTTGCATTTGCAAGACACTGGTCGCGCTGTGAATATTACTGAACAACGATTTGGACAAATCATTGATGAAGTGATGGCTGTTTGGACTCCAGTAGCGAAAGCTAAAGGCGTTACTTTAACAGCTGAAAAACGTTGGTCAGATCCAACGGTGAATGCGTCAGCTTCACAAAGCGGCAAAAACTGGGTTGTAAACATGTACGGCGGTTTAGCTCGTCGTCCAGAAGTGACTGAAGATGGTTTTGCATTAGTTGTATGTCATGAATTAGGTCACCATTTTGGTGGTTACTCGTTCTACGGTCGCACAGACTGGGCATCGGCTGAAGGTGAATCCGATTTCTTCGCAACAAATGTTTGTGCGAAATACATCTGGGGTAAACAACAAAACAGAAACGTACTTTACCGTCGCTTGCGTGAAACGCCACCGGTGGTTCAAAAAGCATGTGAAACAGTATGGAATGGAAATGCCAATGCGCAAGCATGGTGCGTACGTACGGCTCTAGGTGGTCACTCACTAGCAACGCTACTTCACTCTATTGGCGGCAGAAATGCAGCGCCAGCGCCAAGTTTTGATACTCCTGATAAATCAATAGTTACAAAAACATCGGTATCCCATCCTAAAGCACAATGTCGTTTGGATACTTATTTCTCTGGTGCACTTTGCACAGCGAAATGGGACCTAAATGTAATTCCAGCAAAAAATTTCTCTGGTGGACAAGACACTCCGCAAGCTGAGCAAGAAGCTATGAAATACTCTTGCTTTACAGCAGGTGGCAGCGCAGTAGGTGTACGCCCTCTTTGCTGGTTCAAACCTTTGAACTCAGGTTTCCGTAGATTCTAATTTTATTTTAAACAAATTGTTAAAATAAAAACGTGGCATGTTCTTTACCTGAAAAGTATAGACATGCCATTTTTTTTGGGTTTGGATTATCACAAGGAGATCACGTATGAAATATCTTTTAGTTCTAATCATGATATTAGGTGGCGCAAAAGTTATGGCAGAACCAGGTCCTGGTGGCGTCATCGAAAATCGAGCCGTTTCTGTAAGAGTATTAGGTGGCATCACTGGCTTTGATTCGGATGGGTATCATGCGGTTCGCGCGGCTATGGCTTCGTTAATTACTGAAGGTGTTGTTGATCATTTTGTAACGACAGCTTGGGGATTTGAAGGTGGACACGTATTTTGTGTTCAATTAAATCCAGATCCTAATTACACTTTAGGGCGCATCACTAAAATGCTAGCAGCCATCAAACCTGGTAATAATACTATCTATGAATACCACGAAATTTTATCGTGCGTCGGTGATACATCTACTTCATCTAAATAATCTACTTTGAGCCCACATTATTGGGGCGAATTTGGGGCTCGTTTGGGGAAAATTTCTCTATACGAGTGCTCGTTCTGGGATAGTCCTTGTTAAAAATAGTCGATAAGGTCGGTCAAAATTTTGCAATCTAATTTGGTTGTAAATTGAGGCTTTGCTTTGACAGGAATATAACAAGGGGAAAAACATGAAAAGAAATACACTAGCCGCTATCGCATTGCTTGTTCTTGTTGCATTTGGTGGGTTGGTTTTGATTTATCCGATGATGTTCAATCCCGTGATTGACACGGCCCCAGCGTCTTTGCCGGAACCTAAAGTGCCGCCAATGAATCCGCCTACACCGCATATGACGAAATAGGTAATTATTGACAAATAAACCCCGCCATATAGATTCAGGCCATGAAAATCAATCATCCGATTCTTATTCAAGGTGGTATGGGTATCGCGGTTTCCGATTGGAAACTGGCGCGCACCGTTTCTTTAACAGGACAGCTCGGCATTGTCTCTGGAACGGCCATAAATTCAGTTCTAGTACGCCGCCTACAAGACGGGGATCTAGATGGCAACACACGTCGTGCTTTAAAAGCATTTCCCGCGCAAACGATTGCTCAAAAAATTATCGACACTTTTTTTATCGAAGGTGGTCGCCCCAAAGGCCAGCCTTATAAACGGGCACTGATGTACAATGTGGTATCGCCTGTGGCTTTGCTTCAGCAAACCGTTGCGGCGTGTTTCGTTGAGGTTTGGTTAGCGAAAGAAGGCCATTGCGGCGTTGTCGGTGTTAACTTGCTTGAAAAAATTCATTTACCAAACTTAGCCTGCCTTTATGGAGCTATGCTGGCCGATACAGATTATGTGATCATGGGCGCCGGTATTCCGCGTGAAATTCCGGGAGTGCTAGATCTATTAGCTGAAAATAAAAAAGCGAGTTTGAAAGTTCCTGTTGCTGGTGGCGAGGACGCATTAACTTATTTTGATCCTCAAGTAGTAATGGAAGGTATGGAGCTTAAACCTCTGAAACGTCCCTACTTTTTCCCTATCGTTTCATCCGCTACTTTAGCTTTAAATTTAAAGAAGAAATCCACAGGACGTGTTGATGGTTTCATCGTTGAAGGCCCATTAGCTGGCGGACACAATGCGCCTCCCCGTGGACAAATGCAGTTGAATGAGCGCGGTGAACCTATTTACGGCGTTCGCGATCAAGTGGATTTAGCCGATATGGCCGCGCTGGAATTGCCATTCTGGATGGCGGGTGACTATGCAACGCCAGATAAAATGAAAGCGGTTAGAGATCAAGGTGCGCATGGGATCCAAGTAGGAACTTTGTTCGCGTTCTCCGAAGAATCAGGCGTTGATCGCACTTTAAGATTGGATGCGATCAAAACTATTCTTAATACAAATCCGCCTGATGGCGGCTGGATTTTCACAGATCCAAGATCATCTCCGACCGGATTCCCATTCAAGGCTGCTAGATTACCAGGCAGTATTTCTGAAAAAGCGAATTACCTAAACCGTAAACGTATTTGCGATTTAGGTTATCTTAGACACACTTATAAAAAACCAGATGGAACTCTAGGGCAACGTTGTCCTGCCGAACCAGTAGCTGACTACATCAAAAAAGGCGGCCTGGAAGAAGACACGGTCGGCAGAAAGTGTTTATGTAATGCTTTGATGGCCGATATTGGCATGGCTCAAATTCAAGCCGACGGAACGCCAGAAATTCATTTGTTAACGGCCGGCGATGATTTAAATAACATCGGCCGCTTAGTAAAACAGGGTCAAGGTACTTACGGTGCAACCGACGTCATTGGCTATTTACTTGGACCGGAAGTGGCTAAAACTAAACTGCCGCGAACACGTGAAGAAATGACTTCGCTGTAAAATTAGATTTTGATCAAGATTTTTTTTGCATCTAGTTAGTTTATAAAAACCTTTTGCTGAGTTCCCCCGTATAAGAGAACATTTTGATCAGTTCTTCATACATCGGGGGTCGCGTGCAACCAATCAGTCTTGAAAATGTTCATAAGAATTATTTCCTTGATAAAGTTAAAGTATCCGCATTGAAAGGCATTACACTAACGATTGACGCCGGAGAATTCACTGTTATTGCTGGACCTAGCGGTTCAGGAAAAACAACAATTCTAAATTTGATTGGCTGTGTGGATACGGCTTCCGAAGGTAAAGTCGTCGTTGGCGGTAAAGAAACGGGGACGTTATCAGAAAGGCAATTGACCGATTTACGTTTGCACACAATTGGATTTATCTTCCAGTCATTTAATCTAATTCCAGTTTTGAATGTCATCGACAATATTGAATTTCCGTTATTGTTACAAGATAAGCTTTCTCCAAAAGAGAGACGGATTCAAGTAATGAAGTTTATAGATCGCGTCGGTTTAAGTCAATATGCCAATCATCGACCTAGCGAGTTGTCGGGTGGGCAACGCCAGCGAGTCGCAATTGCGCGAGCCCTAGTGACAAAACCTCAGATTGTTTTAGCGGATGAGCCTACGGCAAATTTAGATTCCGTCACCGGCCAAAATATTATTGATCTAATGAAAGAAATTAACACGGCCGAAAAGACGACCTTTTTATTTTCTACCCATGACCATTCGATCATGAATCAAGCTCGTCGAATTATTCGATTGCATGATGGTCGTATTCAAGATGGTGTACAACGGGAAGCACCATGACCAATTTAATGGTGTTAAAAATTGCGGCCCGTAATGTCTTTCTTCACCGCATGCGAACATTGGTAGTCGGGGCGATATTAACATTTGGTGCCTTTCTGGCCGTCTTGGGCCATTCATTTGTGGATGGTATTTCTGGTGGTATGGAAAACAGCACCACCCAAAGTATCACGGGTGATATTCAAATATACAGCGACAGTGCTAAGGAAAAATTATCAGTTTTTGGAAATATGGATGGATCACCGACGGATGTTGGACATGTTGGCAGTTTCCAAACCGTCGAACAAGCGTTGTTGAAAAATCCTGAAATAGTTTCCGTTGTTCCAATGGGGACTAGCTTTGCACAAGTCAGCCCTGGCAATATTCTGGATCATTTTTTGGAAAAGCTAAGAAAGTCATTCAAGGATCCAAATCACGATCTGCCAGACATTGAATCGCAAAAACGCCGCATTCGATTTTTAGTCCAAGAAATTAAGAAGAATTTAGAAGGCAAATTCGAAGAGATTGGCATTTTGTCTGCTACCGAAGCGGCTCAGGCAAAAGTAAATTTGGAATTATTGTCACAGGACGCATTCTGGGCTGATTTTAACAACAATGCGGAAAATAAAATTGAATTTATGGCCAACAAGATTGCGCCGCTGATTTTCGATGATAACATGATTTTCTTTAACTATGTCGGTACAGATCCGCAGATGTTTAAGGAAAGGTTTCCACAGTTTGAAATTGTAAAAGGCGAAATGATTCCGGCGGGCACGCGGGGTTTTTTGTTTCATGATTATTTCTATGAAAATATGGTCAAGCACAAAGTTGCACGGCGATTGGATCAGATTAAAAAGAAAATGAAGGACGACAAGCTGGCTATTGCTGGCAGCAAAGAAATTCAAGATCAAATTAAGGCCAATGTCGAGCAGTCTGCGGAAATATATCTACAGCTGGGCCCGGCCGAGACAGAAAAAGTATCAGTAAAACTAAACGAACTTTTAAAGTCAGAGGAAAAAGATTTTCGTGTTCTTTTGAAAAGTTATCTAAACATGGCCGACGATAATTTTCAGCAGCGATATGATTTCTTTTATAAAGAAATTGCGCCACACATAATTCTGTATCGTGTTCAGATTGGTGATGTTCTGCCTTTGTCGGCCTTTACAAAGGGTGGCACTTCAACAGCGGTGAATATCAAAGTGTATGGGACGTTTAGATTCAAAAGCTTTGAAAATTCGCCGCTGGCGGGAAATTTTAGTTTGATGGATTTGGTTTCTCTTCGCGAACTCTACGGTTTTATGACAGATGAGCGCCGTGCCCAGAATAAAGAAATCGAAGCCGAAATGGGGCTAGCGGACATTGGACAGGATTCGATTGAAAATCTATTCGGAGGCGGCGGCGGCGGCTCTGGCGACATTAGCGCCAAGCCGGCGGTTGCGGCAGTAACGAATACAAAGACCGTTGATTTGAATTTCAAGAAACGCATTATGGGATCTAGCTACACTCAGGACGAGTTGCACAAAGGCGTATTCCTGCATGCAGCGGTTTTTTTGAAGGATCAATCCAACATGAAGGTAGTCATCGAGCAGATCAATGAAACATCCAAACAAAATAAATTAGGAATTAAAGCGGTCTCGTGGCAGGATGCTGCTGGATTTATTGGTCAGTTAACTTTTATGATGAAAGCAATCTTGAATATATTCATCGGAATCTCGTTGATGCTTGCGGGTCTTATGATTATGAATTCTTTATTGATGGCGGCAATGAATCGCAAACAAGAAATCGGTACGATGCGCGCCATTGGTGCTCACTCTACGTTTATTTATCGGTTATTCTTTTACGAAACATTGTTTATCAGTTTGCTCTTCGGTGGTATCGGCGTGGTTTTAGGTGCTCTCGTAGTTATGTTGATTGGTAAAGTAGGTGTTCCGGCATCTGGTGATGTGGCGACATTTTTCTTTTCAGGACCAAGACTTTATTTACATTTGAATCCGATGTTAATTTTTGTAGTGATTATCGTAATGGTAGTAATTGCGATTTTAGCAACTCAATACCCGGCTTGGAAAGCGATGAAGATATCGCCATTACAAGCAATGCAGAAAAGAGAATAACCATGAATGTCTATTTCCTTATTGCTTATCGAAATATTCTTCAACGTCGAGTACGCAGCTTAATGCTCGCGATCGCAATTATTGCGGTTTCAGTTATATTCTCGCTGCTATTGGCTTTGGTGCAGGGAGTTCAGGATACATTGATTGGTAATGGTACGGCCCTGATGACGGGACATGTGAACATCGCTGGGTTTTATAAAATCAGCCAAAGCTCGGCTAATCCTATGGTGACAAAATTTCCTGCCTTGTTAGAATATGCGAAAACGAATATCCCTGAAGCCGACATTATTATCGATCGGGTGAAAGCCTACGGAAAAGTGATTTCAGAAACGGATTCCGCAATGATCCCAATGTGGGGAGTCAACATGGAACAAGAAGACAAAGTTCTTGGAAGGCTAGATGTTGAGCCGTCGACAGATCCAAAAAATCCCGCGGATTTGAAACGACTAAAGGAACCAGGAACCATCGCGTTGTTTGCCGTACACGCTAAAAAATTGAAAGTCAGTGTGGGCGATATGGTTACCGTCTCGGTTCCTACTTATCGGAATATGACAAACACCAAGGATGTCAAAGTCGTCGCCATATTAAAAGATGTTGGGATGATGTCGCAATTCAATGCGTATTTGAATGCGGGAGATGTGCGTACCCTTTATCAAAATAAACCGGATTCAACAGGGCAAATCATGATCTATTTAAAAGATCTATCAAAGTTACAGTTGGTGGAAGCCCGCATGCGCAAAGACCTTGGTGAGAAAGGTTATTCATTAATGGACAAGGACTCGGCTCCTTTCTGGATGAAATTCGATCGCGTTGCCGGAGAGTCTTGGACGGGGCAAAGAATCGACATTACGACTTGGGAAGATGAAACTTCTTTTTTGAAATGGATAGTGGCTTTACTTAGTGCTTTGACATTTGTTCTGACTATCGTTCTTTCCATTATTATTGTGATGGGTTTGGTCAATGCGTTGTGGATGTCGGTAAAAGAGCGCACTACCGAAATTGGTACCCTACGGGCCATCGGAATGCAACGAACTAAGGTTTTGTGGATGTTTGTTCTGGAATCGATGATTCTATCTGTAACGTCGACCGCGGCTGGGTTAATTTTTGCGGCCATCGTCTGTCAGGCATTGAATGCAGCGGCCATTCCAATAACCGATGATGCATTTAAAATGTTTTTGATGACGAACAATTTGTCGTTCACATTCGGATTTACTCAAGCCATGATTACATTTTTCTCATTAGTGGTGTTTTTTACTTTAGGGTCATTGGTTCCCGCACTGTCTGCTGCCAAGTTAAGTCCCATTGTTGCTATTAATCAGTCTTAGGAGAGTTTTATGAAGAAAGTAGTATCTAAAAGTATATTTTATGCTGCCCTGATTTCCATTTGTTTTTCTGTAAACGCATATGCCGAAGACAAAACGGACGTGAAAAAAGACGTCAAAATAGAAATAAAGCCAGAGTTAACTCAGGCCCAAGCAGACGAAATTGTAAAACTTGTCGATGATCGCCAAAGAAATTCGGGCGATTATAAATCATTGGTGTTTGTAAAAGAAACCGAAAAAAACAAAGAGCCGCGCTTGTTTCAGGCTATGGTTTATCGTCGTGATGGCGATGATAAGTTTATGATACTATTCACTAAGCCAAAAGAGGAAGCGGGTAAAGCCTATTTGAAAATCGATAAGAATCTTTGGAACTATGACCCGGGTACGGGAAAATGGGAGCGCCGGACAGAACGTGAAAAACTAGCGGGTACAAATTCTCGTCGGAGTGACTTTGATGAATCCCGTTTAACCGAAGAGTACACAACAAAATATGAAGGCGCCGACAAATTAGGTGCCTATAAAGTTTATAAATTTAAACTATCTGTGAAAGAAGGCGTCGACGTGGCTTATCCCGTTTTAAATCTTTGGGTAGATCAAGCGGACAAAAATATTCTAAAACGTGAAGAGTATGCATTGAGCGGAAAATTAATGCGATCGTCTTTTTACCCCAAATGGAATAAAAAATATAGTGAATCGAAAAAAGCAGACGTTTGGATACCAGAAGAAATCAGAATATTCGACCAATTGGAAAAAGGAAACACCACGATTGTTTTAATCAAAGAGACCGATTTGGGAAAACTGGAAGAAAACATGTTCACCAAAGCCTGGATCGAAAGTAAGAGTAAATAAATATGAAGTTAGCTAAAACGTTTTTTGCGAGCATTCTATTGTTTACGTCTTTGTCTCTTGCCGAAGACTTTCCCAGCGGTAATGCGAATGTGCCGAGTGACGCAAATTTAGAAGACGAGTTTGAAAAAGGTTTTTCTAAAGACAAAGGCATGAGCGAAGCCGATCATCGATCTGTGGAAGCTGATCGTTTGAAAATCGGCGGATATCTGCAAGCGGAATGGATGGCCTATCAATTAGAAAAGGCGGCAGTAAAAGACTTCATTACTAGCCCCATGACTATGGAATTGTATCTAGATGCCCAGTTAAAGAATGATGTTCGGGCTTTTTTCAAAGGCCGTTTGGTGCATGATTCGTCCGTGGATGAAACAGTTCCTTCTCCATTGACGGGTTTGGCCCAAAGACAAAACACAAGTTACCTGGATGAAATGAAAATCAGTTTTCATTCTCAACGTAAAATTTTTTGGACCATTGGTCGCCAAAAGATAAAATGGGGCGCTTCTAAATTTTGGAACCCGACTGACTTTTTAAATATGCAGAAACGTGATTTTCTTCGCCAAGAAGATTTGCGATCAGGGATTTCAATGGTGAAAGCCCACATTCCGTGGCGAGACGCCAATTTCTATATCCTTGGAGTTAACGAAGCGGCTAGTGAAAGCAGCCAGAATGGTTTGGCGGCGCGAATAGAATTACCTATCAAAACGTCAGAGTGGAGCGTATCTACGTATAGCCGTAAAGGACAAAAGACTCGACTGGGATCGGACGTTTCTTTTGCTCTAAAGGATTTCGATGTTTATTTAGAAGGCGCGCAAACCGATCAAGGCACCGATAAAAGTGCTAGCGGAGGTTTCAGTTATGAATTTAAATATAGCGATGAAGACACGGCCTCGGTTGGTCTCGAGCAGTTTTGGCAACAGAATGGAACGGATGATAGAACCTCATATCTGGGATTATTAACAACCGGTAAGTTTGTCCCATTTTACATTGGTAAGTCTTACACTTCGGTTTCTCTATTTATGATGAAACCGGGGACTTGGAATCAATCAAGTATTCTATTAGTGGCCATAATGAATAACAGCGATCGCAGCCAGTACTATCGCGCTACCTGGGTTTACACGGGAATGTCTGATTTGCAATGGACGGTCGCCATTGGCGGCAGAGTTGGCGACTCTGATTCTGAAATGAAGTTATTCAACCAGACCTATGACGGCTGGCTACAGATGCGAGTGACATTCTAGCTACAAGGTAACCTTTACTGGCTTAATATCAGACACTGGTAGATCCAACCAGGCTGTACTACATGTACAGTTCGATTTTTACGATATAATTTTGGAGTTTGTATTTTAATTCGCGTTCTTTTTTTTTCATTTATTTTTCTATCTCCTTTCGTTCATGCGGCTAGTACGATCGCTATTTCTGCCGTGGGCGATATCATGCTAGGTACGGACTATCCCTATAATCGATTACCAAAAAATGATGGCGACGAATGGTTTGATTCTGCTAGTCCGTGGATTAAATCGGCGCATGTGCGATTCGGAAATTTTGAGGGTGCGTTTTTTGATGGCGATACTCAGCCCGATGGTAAATCAGATGGTGTAAATCACTATATTTTTAGGACACCCACGCGAATGGTTTCTCTTCTGCAAGACGCGGGTTTCAATGTGATGAGCTTAGCTAACAATCACGTTCGGGATTTTGGCTTGGCTGGTTTTAAATCTACAAAACAGACTTTGTCTAAAGCTGGTATTCAGTTTTCTAGTAAGTCGGGTGAAGTGGCTCGTTTTAAAGTCGAACAAACGTCTATTGCACTGATTGCCGCCGATTTTTATGCTGGGGCTCGCAGCGTGACCGAGTCGGCCGACACTATGGATGAAATTAGGGAGTTAAAAGATAATGGCGAATTAGTTATCGTATCGGCACATGTGGGTGGTGAAGGCGTCGGCGCTGAATATGTGGCCAGTGGTACTGAAGTTTTTTTGGGCGAGAATCGTGGGGACTCGATGGCGTTTGCTCATCAAGCGATTGATGCCGGTGCGGACGTTATCATAATGCATGGACCCCATGTTCCGCGCGGGATAGAACTCTACAAAAATCGAATTATTTTATACAGCCTTGGAAACTTTGTGACGGGTGAAGGTATCTCGGTCGATGGATTTGCTCGCATGGCCCCTCTGGTGCGTGTCGAGATCGATCCGAGTGGTGAGTTTCGCTCGGGACAAATTGTACCCTTTATTCAAAAACGAAAACCAGAACGGTTAGAGATCGACATAGAGCGCACGGCGATTAAATTTATAAAGCGACTATCTAAAGAGCAGTTCCCAACTTCACCACTAGTGTTTCAAGATAGCGGGTTATTTCAGTAAATTTTTATAAAAAAAAAGGTAATGTTCCGGTGGCTACTCTAACAATTGCGGCCCAGGGCCTTGTTTCGCTAATTGATCCATTGGGTTTCGCAGAGGACAGTCTTTCATTGATAAACAGCCACAACCAATACAGGACGTCAGCTGATCGCGCAGTTCTGATAGGTGCTTGATGCGATCATCTAGCGTTTTCTTCCAGCGCGCGGACATGGCTTTCCACTCGGCAGCCGAAGCTTTGTGGTCGGGTGGCAGTTCTTTAAATGCAGCTTTGATCTCGGATAATGAGACCCCTAATTTTTGTGCGACTTTTATTAATGACACTCGTCGAAGGACCTCACGTTGGTAGCGGCGCTGATTTCCCTCGGTTCGGTGGCTAGCGATCAACCCTTTCTCTTCGTAAAAATGTAATGCTGAAACGGCGATGCCTGACCGCTTTGAGACTTCGCCTACGGTTAAATCATCTTTAAATAGACCTGACGGTCGCTTCTTTTTGTCCATTGACCTCAAGTTAGCTTGAGGTTGCAGAGTTAATCAAGAGGAAAAAAATGAATAAGAAATTAAGGATAGCTCTTTAAGGAGATTGTTAAATGAAACCAGTGATCGTTATTAACATTGTGACGCCTAAAGAAGGCAAGATGGATGAGTTGATCGAGCTTCAGAAAAAAGGGCAAAGAAAATTTGCGCATGTTCCGGATGGCTGGATAGGTGGACGTTTGCATGTATCTCATGATCGAAGGCGAATGGTCGTGATGCTCGTGTTTGAAACGGTCGCGCAACATCAAGCCTGGATGCAAAATTCAGAGTTTCAAAAGTTTCGTGAAGAGGTCTTAACCATCGTTGAAAAAATCGAGCCCGGTTATTTTGAAGTCATAGGTGACGAGGGCCAATTGCAAAACTGGGATTTCTAGCTAAAGGCGAATAAGCTGTTCAAAATCGTCTTTAGATAATGATCGGGGGCCGTTTGCAAATGTTGCGGCTTCTTGTTCCTTGCCTTCAGGCGATTCGCGATCGGTGAATAGGGACTGGAATTTCATATCTTTGCGCTCTTTTAAAATTTCAATCTTTTCTTCAAGGGATTCGTGCATAATGTATTTGAAAACTTGCACCGCTTTCGTTTGTCCCATCCGATGAGCGCGGTCGGTGGCTTGGTTTTCAACGGCCGGATTCCACCATGGCTCGATGTGAAAAACATAACTAGCTTTGGTTAAGTTTAAACCAACGCCGCCGGTTTTCAGCGTCATCAGTAAGACAGTGCCTACTGAGGTTTGTGAAAATTCAGCGATTACTTTCTGACGTTTGGCTGTGCTGATACCGCCATGGATAATCAGAACGGGAACTCCGGACTCTTTTAATAGTTTTTCCGTGTGTTCTAAGGTTTGCAAGAACTGGGTAAACACCAAAACACTTTCGCCAGATTCTGTGATCTCTTTCACGGAATCAACTAGCGTTTCTAGTTTTGGAGGAACTTTTTCATATTTTATGTCTGGCAATGCGGCCGGGTCCGAGCACACTTGCCTTAACCTTAACAGGGCCGTGAACATTTCTAGTTGAACTTCAGCAACACCTTGGGTGGACATGACTTCGTGGATACGGCGATTGAATGACAGAGCCACATTCCTGTAAATATCTTTTTGTTCTTCTTCAAATGCGATTTTGACTACAGTTTCTTGTTTCGGAGGTAGTTGATCTAGAATTTCTTTTTTTGCACGCCGTAAAACCAGTGGTTTGATCTTTAACTTTAGATTTTGAATTAATTCATAATCGACAACAGGGCTGTTGACGTAACCACGACGGAAATCTTCTAATGGGCCAAGACTTCCAGGGACCAGTAAATCGATCAATGAGTAAAACTCACCAAAGTGATTTTCCATCGGCGTGCCTGTCAAAGCGATTTTAAATCTGGCTTTCAAGGCCCTAGCCACGGTTGTTCGTTTAGAATTTATATTTTTAATATTTTGAGCTTCATCGAAAACGATTATATTCCAAGTGTTGCGACTGATGACCTCGCTATGTTCCAGCATCATTCCGTAGGTGATCAGCACCAGTTTTTCTTTTTTACCCGCGACTTGCGCGGCGATGTTTTCTCGAGTGTCATTGCTAAATATTGCCACTGGAATTTCTGGAGTGAATTTTTCTATTTCGTTGCGCCAGTTAAATACTAATGACGAAGGTACGACGACTAGAACCGTTCCCATTTCTTTTTTTACGCGCAGGTCTTCAAGGAAGCTAAGGGTTTGTAGCGTTTTTCCTAAGCCCATATCATCGGCAAGCAGCGCGCCTAGTTTCAATCGATACAAATCCTGCAACCACTGAACACCCGTTTTTTGATAAATTTTCAAATCAGCTTTAATAGAAGAGGGAAGTTCTAGCGTGCGAGTCGTTTCACCTAGCCGGTCATAAAACTCGCACAGCTTGATCCATTCGGTATCACCTTGAAATGGAATACCTGCTTTTCTAAGCGCTAATAAAAATAAAGTTTGGCTGCGAGGCAGTTGATAGTAGGTATCACGTCCACGTCGGCTGGATTCAATTTTACTTTTCTGAAGTTTCTTCCAGAAGTCTTCTAAAAGGCGAAGAGAAGGAATTTGTTTCTGTGGAACTAAGTAGAGTTTGTTTTCATATTCTATGACGCCGCCGGTACCAAGACGTAATATATTGCTCGGCTCAATTTCTTGGCCCATTAAGAAAAACTTTGGACTGAGTTCAAACCAATTGATTTGCGATTGGTCCATACGATCAGCGATATTAAAATTTATATCCAGATCTGATTCGGACAATTCTTGGATCGGTTGATCATTTAAAAATATTTTAAAACCATGCGGGACTAGGTTCTGGATGATCTCAAGGGCACCGCCCAGAGATGCTTCTGGAAAATAAAAATTAGCTTGGCTGACGGCCGATTCGGTTTCAAAGTTGGCGGCAGAAATTTTACTCAAGAACGGCGCGCGTACTTTTTTAAAACAACTTCCTTGTGTTGTCAGGGCCAGGCGCTTTAGTAGTTCAAAGATCAGGCGGAACTCGCGTTGTAGAACGCCATCCATGATAACTTCGCCTGACTCGGAATAAAAAGATTCGCCTTGTGTAACGTCCACTTGAATTTGATCAACGAAACGATCAAAGCAGGCCAAGACTGATCTCGAAACAAAATCAGATAGGGTTGCGGTTTCAGTCGTTTCTGTCGTGCTAACGAGCAATAATTTTACTTTATTCTGAATGGCAGGAAACACCGCATCGCCTGATACCGGGGTGCCATCGATCAACGTCTTTTCAAAGTGAACCGAAAGCGTTTCCAGAAAGATGTATTGCAATATTCCAAGGTGCTTTAATAAAGCTAAATCCCAGTCGCGCTGGAAAGAATCGGTGCTGGCTATGTCACGCGCTTGGGTTTCTAAAGCGTAGGGCAGACCTTGTGACAAACACATCAAGTAATGAGCCGACCGCGCAGACCAGCCTTGCCTCGAAATATTTTTCTGACCGGGAACGCGTGCTTCATGTTGGATAATAAAATGGCCGTTATCTTTGAGTCGAACTTCCGTTACACTTCGCTGAGCATCCACCGTATGAGAATCGCCCGTGATCTTAACTGGTAGAGCACGACTGCGAAGATACTTGATAACGTCTTTGGTTTTTGCTTCGCTAGAGAGTTCAAACACCGGCATGCTGGCACTAGCATCTAAGATCAAAGTGTCAGAAATATTTGATAGACGTTCTTGCAGGAGGCTGAACTCGGTCCGCCATGGATGTACGACAACGATCGCGTTATCGGGCTCAAACGCGTAAGAATCATAAAAATAAAATCGACGATTTCGAGAGGAAACAATTTTGAATTCAGTTTTGAAACGTTTGCGATCATCAAAATCAACTCGCCAATCCAGTTCATTCTCGACATCTAACTCAATCGATTGCAGGCTCATGCTTTTTGTTGATTGACTGTGGGTTTGCAAAATTACTTTCAAACGTTTTTGTCGGTGGCCGGTTACGATTCTATTTAACAACGACTGCATGATCTCTTCAGTCGGTCTGACTTCAGGGCCAGATTCGGTTTGAGTCAGTGCCCAAGGGCGCATCGGAACTTGATCATGGTGCCAGTGTGATGATTTTAACTGCGGCAGAAATTCTTCAGGCACGAGGCGATGCAAAGACATCCTAAGAATTTCTTTGGCCGAGACCTGGGCGCCATTGCTGAAATTGTAGCGAATCATTTCCGCCATGCGATAGAGCTGATTCACGATCACAAATTCATATTTTGAATAGGCCGACAATTTGCGAACAAAGACTTCGGGCATGTAGGATAAATGCGTGGCTTCGACCTCCGCATTTTTCGACGGACCAAAAAGTCGATAGGACTGCGATTGAGTCGGTAGCAAGCTTGCGATACTCGGGCCCTTTATTGGCGTGGGCTCATCAAGTAGTAGGCTAATCGATTGAAATTCGACGGTATCGCTTGGCATAAACAGTGAGTTTAATCACTGCGTAGACGGCCGGTCAATAATAGTAAAAACTTTTTTGAAACGCCATGGGATGCGCCATTGCCAGCGCGATCCAGCTTCAAATAGATGCATTTTCCCCGGTGTCATTTCAAAACATTCGCTAGTATCTAGATTTTGAACTTCAGCGCGGCCTTCCAAAACATAAACGGTTTCAGACCACTGGAACTCTAGATCAAGTAATCCTGGTCCACATTCCCATAGGCCGATTTGTATATCGCTGTTGCTTGTTTGAGCACCAATGGCCAATTGCTGTGGCGGCTCATTTCGGCCGCCAAAGTTAAAGGGCATCATTTTTAATTCAAGTTTGGGATTCATTATTTTTCTCCGCTGACGACAAACCAGAAATGACTAAAGCTGGCTTCTGGTAATTGTGATAATTTATAAAGATCATCAATAGCACGTTCGCCTTCGGTTCTGTCCATCGGGTCTAAATAGATATTTAAACTCGGCATCAGTGTTTTTACTAAGAACTCGATATCAGGACCGTGGCCAATAATAGGTTGCACTTCTGTTTGTATTTGCGAAAAACCAAGCTGTTTAAAGTACGGAGTTAACTTGCGACCGACATTGGGGTCACCACCGAGTTTTCGCTGGCCGTCTTGAACTTTGCTCCAAAAAGATTTGAATGAAGCCGGTGCTGGTTCAAAGAACATGCAGTCACGATCAGCATCCTCAATAAGCAGGCGACCTCCGGGTTTTAATACGCGCAAAATATTTTTTAAGGCGCTGATGGGATCATGTAAATGCATAAATACAAGACGAGCATAAACAAAATCAAAATGATCATTTGGGAACGGAAGATCGTAAACATCGGCTTGTTTGAAATCTAAATTCATTCGATGGCTAGCTAGGTTTAACAAATCAGTACTGCGATCAATCGCGGTCATATGCGTGTTTGGATATAACTCGGACATAATACGCGCGCGAATGCCTTGAGCTGTACCGATCTCAAGCACCTGTCCTTCTGATGGGTAGCCATGGCGTTTGAGCAAATCAGGAAATCCATCGAGCCGCATTTGTGCGCGCTCGGACAACATTTGAGCTTCGTGAAATCGTCCTTCGAGTTGTTCAAATTGGTAAGAGCCTGGTGTTTTCATAAATTCCTCACATAACGTAAATCGGGAAAAGATCCCTCGAGCCTATAACTTAATTTATTTCCAAGTTTTTGTTCGCAATAGTTCAGCGCTTGCTGTCCATGAGTCGTCATATCCAGAACAGCGACGATCACCGGCCTGAGTGATCGGTATGTTGACTGCTGCCAGCCAAGAGTATTTTCGAAAAACTGATAACCCATGTCGAGCAAAGTATTTTGTCGTGGTGATCCATTTACAAACGTACCTACCACAAGCGGAATGCGGTGATGCTGAGCCATTTTTAAAAACCAGTAGCGCAAAACCAAGTTGAGTCCTTGGGATTGGTGAGATTTACTGGTCGCTGCGCGACTGAGCAGAATCGCGGGCCACTGCAAATCCTTTGGGAAATCCCAAGGACATTCTAATTTTTTCTCTAATAAAGTCTGATCTGTAATCAGCTCGCCACGCATTGTAGAAACCATCTGCTGCTGATCGCGAGCCACCATCACGTAGCTTTGGCTATCTGAAATGCTCCAGCGCAAAGTCTCTAAATCCAAAGTGTAACCGCTGGCCATAGCGTATTCTTGTTTGCGCAGGTTTTCGATTTCGTGATTGGCATCATCTAAAGCAAAAGAAATCGACTGACTCATAGAACACCATCCATCAATGTCAGCCGGTGCGTCTCTGGCCCTGTCGTTTTCATTTTTTCGAGCGTTGGTAGTGTCACGATACGATCAGACAAGCGACCTAAGCAAGACAGGTTGGCAAAGCCAGGTCCTTGCATTAAACCGGCAAGCATTGGCAGATGCAGAGTCGGAGCCAGTCCACCAACGGAAAGATCCGGCTGAATCGAGGCCGCGATTTTTGATTGAGTCAATGGCTCACCCAGTGCGTGCTCTAAGTGTTTCAACGCATCCGCAGTTAAGAATTTTATTAACGTCGACATTTGGTCAAACCCGCTAGCTAGAATCACTTGATCATAGTCACGCATAGATTTAATGCCAGCATAGCAGATTTCTAAGGACATATGATCTGGATTTTCAATAATATTTTCCACGCGCCCCGGAATAATTTGATGACGAAGTTGCTCATTCAAAATATTCATCGCGTGTGTTGAAAATACACCTAGATCCGTACGCTCTATGAAATCAATACGATCTTTGAGTTCTAGATTCGTCCATTGATTGCGCTCTGGCTGGCTATAGATTTGATTCTCGTAGTAGCTTTCGGCGCGTGTCGAAATAAATCCTTTCGGAGAAATGATATCGACGCGTAAGCGTGGTGCATACTGCAAAATCGCAAGCAATGCTGACGCTGCGTTTTCACCGGCACCGATAATAGCGATGCGACCTTTAGCCTCAAATGTTTTATTTTTGATAGCGGCCCAGAATGATTCTAGATCGTAAGCATGATTTGGAATCTGACCTTTCTTTAAAAAATCCATTCGCGTTTGTCCCGGACCTGTTAACATCAGGCGGTCGGCTTCTAGAGTATAGACATAAGGTTCTCCGTCTGTATTTTTCAAATTTAGCTCCCAACTGGATCGAGAGGCGTTCAAGCCAATCGCGGTGACTTCAGCCGATATAATTGAAACTTGCGGTTCTAGTTGTGCGGACACCCAGCGCAAATAATCAGTCCAAAATAAATGGCAAGGTGCGGGACGACCGCGATCCACCCAATCAGAAAAACGTCCGGTCTGAACTAAGAACGACATCCATGTGAATTGAAGCAAACGCTGTTTGATTCTTTGATTTAAATGTTTATCATTGATGTCCGTTTCTAATGGAAAAACGACATCTTTTTCTGGGGATGTTCCCAATTTCATTTCGCCATTGGTGTAACCGAACTCACCGGACCAGTTGGCGCCTACATTATGTCGCTCGATCAGAACAACGCGATCCACAGGCAAACCAAATTCTTCCAATACTTTTGCTTTTACGGCTGTGGCAATCCCTTTTGGTCCTGCACCAATAACAACCAGTGTTTTTCGTAGAGATTTAAGCATTTAATAGACTCCTTTCATTGTGTCCTGATTCTAAGGCGCGGCCAATACGCTGACTGATTTCGAGTGAAAATTTAAAAGCAGTGCCGCCCCAGCCGGTAGCTAACATCATTCTAGGTTGGCCCATTAAAAAGCCGGCAAAGCCCAAACGGCTAGGAGAGTAACAGTCGTTTGCGGTGACTACTATAGGATGATCGGCCCATAGTTTCTCTTTTAATCGAGACGACTGAGTGTCTGCTAAGATAATCGTTTCACCCGGACCAAGGCGCGCGAAGTCCAATGTTTCGCGATCAAAATAGCTAGGTAGTACCAGCTGCGCATTCTTCTTTTGCACGTGGTACGTTGTTAGTGTTTGTGAACTTAATGAGTCCCCGATGCCTAAATCATTTAAGTGCGGCAGTAGACGTGCGCCGCCAGCAAGGATTACAGTTTTGGCAACGATGCTGGATTTTTGCGAAAATATTTTATACTGACCGCGAAAATGACAAATGCGATCGACTTCAAAATCATCAACAACAGTCATTCCTGATTTTTGACTATTCGAAAGTAAATCATCGGCAAACTGAGTCGGTGATAAATGAGTCCCTAGTGGCTCGTAGACCGCCCACTCGTTATCAGCCCAATTGAATTGCGGAAACTTGGCTCGACCTGTCGTTGGTGTTAGAATCTCGAACGCATAGCCAGCTGAATCCATTTTTTGAAAATTTGCAGCATACTGCGGGTATCGGCGCGAGTTAAAGAAATATAAATGACCATTCGGTTCTTGCTTTTCTTTAATGATGTATCGGTCTTGGTATTTTTTCAAAAGTGCAAAGTTGCCGAGTGCTAGTTCCACGTGTTCTATGTTTTCGTGAAAAACACGCAGCATGCCGCCCGAGCTAGCTGTGGCGCTGACTGTTTTTCGACCGTTATCAATGATAACATTGTTTCTGAAGCCTCGTCGTGTCAGTTCATACGCGATGCTACTGCCGATGCAGCCAGCACCGATAATGGCGTGATCGAATTCAAGATTTTTCATAGAGCCTCCGCATGGGGATCTTGGTAAGGGGATAAGGATAGAACGGAATGAATTCGATTCGCTGTTTCCGGCATAAACGGAATCAATGCCGTAGCTAAAGTTTCAATGCGAAGTTGGTCATTCTTCGTATTTCCCAGCGCTTGCGTTGTGGTATCGATAAAATTCAGAATCAATCGGCTAGCTTGCCGAGGATCAAAGTTCTGTGGAACTAAGTTCATTTCCAGATCTTTTAAAAATCGCTGAGTTTGAATAACAACGGAATTGTCGGCAGTCGTCCCAAATGGTTTTACTGTGGCGATGTCGGCTGCACGATCTAGTATTTTAATGAGAGACATTTTTAATTCCGTTGAAAAGGCATTGAACGATTCCATCTCAAAATTCGAAGTCTTCTGTGCTGGACGGATCGTGCTAAGGTAGAGGCGTAAATGTTCACTGTTGCCGGTGAACTCATCCGCCCAAATTGCGTGGCCACGACTTGTAGAGAATTTAGCACCATCTAAAAGAAGGAATTCGTTAGTAATCACCGCATCTGGCAATTTAGTTTTTGGATTGAGTGCTTTTAGCAAAGCGGGGATGTACAATAGATAATAAAAACTATTGTCGAAACCAAAGCTATGGATCCAGAATTTCTCGCTCGATGCAAAAGATTCATAGTGCGCCGCCATTTCAAACCATACATGAAGGTTACGGCCATCGACTTGAATACCTAAATCATTTTCGGTTGCATACGCTACAAGGGTTTTCATCGAGGGCATAGCCTGTATCTGTTCCACCAACTGTTGAAGTCGCGGAGATAATTTTAATTTCGCTAGGTCATCTACGATTAATGGTAAATGCGATTTCAAATCAAATGTGTAAACGGATTTTATGACGGAGCTCGCGGGTTGACCGCAACGACCGCAATGCACGCTTTGTAATTCATAGGCCGGCACGACGATGCCGCATGTTTCGCAGCCTCCGCGGCTGGGCGAAGCACAATGGGGGCATGTACCATCGGCATGAACATCCACTAAAGTTAAATCGCAGTGATTACAATGAGGCATCGAGATGGTTTCTAGTTGAATAATGTTTGCGTCCACGGCTCTGCGGAAGAAGGTTTTAATATTATTTTGATAGTCATAGTCTTGGCTAGGCTCAATGAATTCGTCAAAGTGAATATCCATATTGTTAAAACCGCGTTGAATACGTGCGCGACGGTGCGAGCGAAACTCAAGTGTTTCTAATTTTAGTGAACGTGCTTTGTCGCTCACATAATTTTGATGATCATCAGTTCCACTGTGAGTGACAACGTTCACTGATTTTGATCTTAGATACCGCGATAAAATATCGGCGGCTAGGTACGGTCCGCTGATATGACCCAAGTGAAGAGGACCATTTGGCGTTGGCGGCGCCGCTGTGATCACAACTTCAGCGGGTAGCGCTGGCACCGTGTAGTCTTCGGTATATATAGACAGAAATTGCAGAACGGATTCACCGATGTTCTTGAGAGTGTGCGAGCTAAACGGTGGGATCTGAACCAGATCGCCGGCCTTAACTGCTCTAGTTTTTTCACCAATCGTCATTTCACCTTGACCCTGGATAATGAAAAAAATCTCAGGTTCAAAGTGATTGTGTGGTGTAGTTTTTTCGCCCACTTCAACTTGGCAAAAGGTAGGGTTTAAAGCGTCTCTGCTGCCTGTTTTAGGTAAGGAATGGCATAAAATGCCGTAGGCGTTTTTATATTGGGCTTGATCGATAGATGTGATGTTCATAGGAACTCTCCTTAACTTGAAACGCAACCTACTCTAAAATTTAGATGAATAAAAATGATCAATTTTCATAAATTCCGTTGAAAAATACAGAATGATTGATAAAACGTTGATATCGGAGGATCGAATGAAATTTGACCAGCTTCAATATTTTGTCGAGACAGCACGTCGTCAGCACATCGGCCAGGCCGCGCGATTCTTAAACATCTCTCCGAGCGCCATCAGCCACAGTATCTCGGCTTTAGAAGAGGAATTCGGTCGCGTTTTATTTGAAAAACAAGGTCGCCAAATCAAGCTCACTCAACATGGCAAGCTTTTGTTAGACCGCGCTGAATTTCTATTGTCTGAAGCGGGACGAATTCGTGAAGAAATCTCGTCAGAACATTCATCGATGCGCGGCCACTATCGATTAGCAGCAACTCATACTTTGTGTTCAGAATTTCTAGTTCCTGTTTGGATGGGCATTCAAGCCGAGCATCCGGCATTGACGTCGACATTGCATTCTTTGCGATCAGGCGAAGTCCTAGCACGTGTGGGCGCTGGAGAAGTGGATTTAGGTATCTGTTTTTCACCGCAAACGGGCCCCAATCATGAACAAGAAGTTCTGCAT
This sequence comes from uncultured Bdellovibrio sp., assembly GCA_964498705.1. GTDB lineage: Bacteria > Bdellovibrionota > Bdellovibrionia > Bdellovibrionales > Bdellovibrionaceae > UBA2316. The sequence goes on from CAZCHT010000011.1 coordinate 35,199, forward strand.
CAAGGTAAGCTCGTCATTTGTTTTGGCAAGAAGCATCCGTTTTTGAAAGAACGTCGAATTGAGGATTTGGACCGTTATCCCTGTGTCGCGGCGCTAGCAGCACAAGGGATTGAGAATTGTGAAAATCATCCGGCGTTTCAACGGCTGCGTATTCAGCCAAAAATAACAAACATGTTTGATAGTTATGATGTCGCTATTGAAGCGTTGAAGTGCAGCCAATCTTGGACTTTGCTTCCCGATTTTATTGCGTATGCTCATCGAAATGAAATCGAGACATACATTCCGCGGGCTTGGGATGCGGATTACAAGATCGTCGCGGTATGGCCGAAGTATCGTATTCGTACGCAGGCTTTGGATTATGTGATTGAAGGCGTAGCGAAAAAAGTTCGCGCGCTGGCGGAGCGAGTTTAATCAAAACGCAGCGCGCAACCATTGTGAAAATGCGCGCTGTCATTTGTGGGCGAAAGTTCATTCGTTGAGTTTTTCAGAACGATTTCAATTAATATTCATCAGTTTTATTTGCATGGGCTTTCAGTTACAAATCCCTGTATGAATTTGCGGTTTGGCTTTTGGGCCTCTATTTTAATACTCAGTCTTTCGATAACCGGTCTTTCGATTCGATTCCTAGCTGATGAACATGTGCCTTTGTCGCAGAGTTTGGTCGCGCGTGGACTTGTGTGTCTGGCACTTGTTTTTGGTTGGGCGTCTTATCAAAGACTGTCGTTGGTCCCTAAATCTATTAAAACTCAGGCGATTCGTGCATTAATCGCAGGGCTGGCTTTGACGTTTTTTTCAATGAGTTACAATTGGTTGTCGGCATCCACCGTGGCGGTGCTTTCTAATATTGATGTTCCTATGCTGGTGATTTTAGGGACGCTGATTGGACAAAATTCTCGGCTACGAACAAAATTACTTTCACTTTTATCGATAGTGATTCTTGCGATCTATGCTCTTAGTCTTCAGCAGCAGGCTCATTGGGTTTTGGGTGTTTCTGTTCTTGGTGTAGGTACGGTGCTTTTATGCTTTGGTTATTTTTTTATTAAGAAGAGTATGTCTGAAGAGAATGAAGCTATCACTGTCTTCACTCCGTCGATCGCCATTATTTTATATGGACTTGCGCAAACCAGTTTTGAGCCGGCCACGTTGGCTAGCTGGAGTTCACTGGCAATAGTCGGCGTCATCGTTTCCGGGATCGGTATGTTTGGGGCCTACTATGCGACCATGCGGCTCTATGAACTCACGGATATTACTATGGCGGAATTTCCGACGTTGTTGTCCTCAATTGCGATTCAGCCAATGGAAGCCGTTTTGTTTAAAGAATCAATTAGTGTTTCTCATCTGTGGTTATCGGTGATTTTTGTTTCAGTGACGTATCTTATTTTGCGTACCGAAAAGATACAGGCTCAAGCATGACAGGCATCACTATCGATCTTCCTCGGATCAAACAAACTTTGGATTATTCGTGCGGAGCCGCGTGCTTTGAAAGCATGTATCGATTTTTAAAACGGGGTGAGCATGCCGATGATTTGTTTTTTGCTCGGGAGCTTGGGACGCTAGAGCTTGGATACACTTTGCCCGAGCGGGTGGCTGAGCTAGCACTTCAATATAATTTTAAAGTCGATTTTCAGAAAGGCCTATCGCTGCAGCAATTGCAATTGGCGTTTAACACGCAGTCAGTGTTGTTTGTGACTTGGTGGTATGAAGACTCTGGTCATTACAGTTTAGTTAAGAGCATCGATGATTCCCATATTCTATTGATGGACCCGTGGGAAGCACGAGACGGTAAAGATAATCTTTTGACCCTGGCAGACTTTGAAAAATTCTGGACTCAGCGAGGCGCGGTCTTGATTTCCGTGTCGTAAAAATAATATGATAGCCCATATGAAATTAGTAAGCTGGAATGTAAATGGAATCCGCGCCTGCGGTAAAGGTGGATTTCTAAAGTGGTTTGAGGGTGAAGGTGCTGATATCGTTTGCGTGCAAGAAATCAAAGCGCATCCTGATCAGCTCGATGATAATTTTAAGAACCCGATGAAGTATCACGCGATCTGGAATCCCGCGCAGAAAGCGGGTTATAGTGGTACGGCTATTTTCTCGAAAAAAGAGCCAATCGATGTAGAAATTGGTATCGGTGATAAAGAGATCGACAAAGAAGGCCGAGTTATAATTGCGAAGTACCCGAAGTTCACATTGATCAATTCCTACTTTCCAAATAGTCAGCGCGATCATGCGCGATTGCCATTCAAACTTGAGTTCTGCAAAAAATTTTTAAAGAAAGCTGAATCGCTTCGCAAAAAAGGCGAGAATGTTGTCATGTGTGCGGATTGGAATATTGCTCATCAAGAAATTGATTTGCGAAACCCGAAAACGAATAAAAAGAATGCCGGTTTCTTGCCGGAAGAGCGCGCTTGGATGGATCAGTTTATTAATACGGGTTATGTCGATGCGTTCAGGCAGTTTCAACCGGACGGCGGCCACTATACATGGTGGAGTTATCGTCCCGGCGTGCGCGAAAAAAATGTCGGTTGGCGCTTAGATTATTTTATGGCCAACGAAGAATTCAAAGATCGCCTAAAGACGTCGTATCATCGCAACGATATCTTTGGTTCCGATCATTGCCCGGTAGTGGTCGAGTTAAAAAAATAAAATTTGAGAAAAACCTTGTTTATTGGATATATGTAAATTATATGTAAATAAATAGGAGGTTTTTATGTCTGATTTAATGAAACTCATCCAAGAGGCCGACGTGGCCTCTGTAGAATACGAAAAAGCGCGAGCCCAGGTGGACGCCGCGAAATTATCGCTTGAGACCGCCAAAGACCAACAAGAACAGGCGCGCGCGGCCTTGGACGAAATCGTCAATCGCGCTGATGAATTTGGTGTTCCTCGCGCTAAAGTTAAAAAATTAATTGAAGAGCGAACGCAAATGTTGATGGCGTCAGGCTTGATTCCAACAACGGCGGAAATTCGTGCGTCTGCAGGTGTAAAGCTGCGTGCAGCGAAAAAGGTGAAGATCGTCAGCGCGGCTTCAGAAAAAGAGGATTTCGTTCCAAATATAGAAACGGACGATACACCCGGATTAGAGCTTGCGAACTAGCGGAAATGGTCACTTTTGGATTCGCGGCCTATGCATAATTTAGACAGGTTAAATGATTGAAACTTTAAGGGAAACTCTATCCTTTTGCTAAATCATTTAATTTGTTGGTTCGTTTAAATTGTACTCGATTTGAAGTTTGAAAAACACGGGCTTAAGCTTGCAAATAAATTCCTTGAACCCCATACCCTGGAGTCATGAATGAAATATGCACTTATGATCGCGTTTATATTGTTACCGATGTTTGGTTTAGCGGCGTCTCAAAGAGCGACGTCATCGGCAGATACTCAGTTGAGTACCGAATATAAACCGCGCTCTGTGTATGGTAATAACTTTGCGGGTGTTGAACTGTTAGGTCGAGGTGGTTTGTATTCATTGAATTACGATCGAGCTCTAAATACACGCTTATCATTAGGTGCGGGTATTTCTTATTACCAGTTTAATTTAGTCGGAGTGAATTTTGATATCGTTTTATTGCCAATCTATATGAATTACTATTTCGGAACAGGCACTCATCGTGCGTTCATAACTGGGGGCGCAAATTTCACATACATTAGAGCCGAGCGTTTTGATGCTTACTATTTAAATCCGAATACCATGCGCCACGATAATGATATGGTAGATATTTATTCTAAAGAACAAGGTGCGTATGTGGACCCTAGTGTTGGTATTGGCTATGAATACCGAACGCGCGCTGGCTTTACTATTCGTGGAACTGGTTATGCTAGTTACGTCAACGGTCAACTATATCGCTGGTATGGGGCGACATTAGGGACTCATTTTTAACTCGGATCATCCACTGATCTCGACCATTACGCGTAAACTGGGTTTCTGTTAAGGGCACAAAAGTGCCCTGTGATGTTAAATCATAACGAGTGATATCTAAATCAATATCCTGATCCTTCATGCAAATCTCGATTAAATTAAAAGAATTCGGTGCATCTGATCGCGTTCGCGACGACAAGCAGGTTCCCGCAAGTACGATCGGCATCGGCCTCTTGGCGGCTTCATAGCGCACCGATGATAGGCGTGCTAGTGGATCATGAATATGTCCGCCCAGAATTAAATCGACTTTCGCATTTTCAAACAAAGGCACATCGTTGCTGGCGCATTTTAAAATATTTTTCTCGTCGGTGCCTTTTGGGCAATCCATCGGATGGTGGCACATAACGACTCGGAATTTAGAGCTCTCAGAAAATCGGTTTAGGTTTTTGATTTCTTTTCGGTGAAGTTGCCCTTGCACCGCACGGGCAGGGCTTGTGCTGTTCAGTGCCAGTACTTCAATGTCGCCAAAATATTTTCTCTGGTTCAGTGGAAACTTTAAATATTGTTTGAATCCATAATAAGGGAAGAGCAATCGAGCCGCTAGGTTAAACACAGGAATATCATGATTTCCAGGAACGGCCATCAATGGTAATGGCGATAACGAATCACAAAACTGCCTGGCTTCGATAAACTGCTCGCGGTGGGCGCGTTGAGTGATGTCACCAGAGATAGCGACTAAACCCGGGTCGAGTTCGCGTATCGTTTTGCTGAGCAACGAAATCTTTTCAGGAGTGGTCGTCCCGAAGTGAGGATCAGAGATATGAACTATGCGAAAAAAATCACTCATAGCGTATTGTCCTTAATAACCGCTTTGGGAACAATCAAACTCAAAGCGTCGGGCAGTGCCCGCACCACTAAAGGCGAACTAATATAAAACATTTCTCCGTCGAGTGCGACCAATTGCGGACTACGTTTTGTTGTGATGGTTAAGCTGTCGGTAGAGAACTGACTAAGCCGCTCTTCTTTTCCCAATGTTTTAGCAACGCCGCGAAAAATTACCCGCAACATTTCCCATCCACGTACGGGTTTAAGAGTCACGACGGCCAAAAGATCGTGCTTAAAGCCTTTGGCCACAGCCAGTGAGAGATTTCTAAGCTGAAGAGCATTGTTACCAATAAATATCATTGGCGTTTTGATTTCTTTAGCAATGTTGTCAGCTTTGATTTTCACGTGAAGCAGGCGATGAGGTTTCAGTAAAGACCAAATGGTCGAGAAAATAACGACCAGCTGTTTGCGACCAAATCGTTTCGTCGAGGCTTCACGATCTTGAATTGATTTCGCATACAGTCCTAGGCTCGCATTGATTAAGAATATATTTCCATTTACATCTCCTAGGCGAATGGATTTGCTCTCGCCAGTGATGGCGAGTCTAAACGCTTGTTCTGGATCTTCGGGAATGGAATGAGTACGTGCGAAAAAGTTGAACGTACCACATGGAACGACCGCCATTTTTACCTTGGTGCCGGCAACAACAGCCGCTACGCTGCGAATGGTTCCATCACCACCGGCCGCAATGATAATATCGAGTGGTGAATTTTGCGCCACTGACACCGCCTTTTTTGCCTGATCCACTAGATCTTCGGGAGATTTGATTTCGTGAACTGTAAGGTCAGCACCTAATTCAGTGCATAGTCTTTCGGCAATGGCTGCCAACGTAGCGGCATTGCCACGTCCAGAACGGGCGTTAGCTAATAGATGTAGACGCCGACGTTGATTTGCTTCTGCCATTGCGATTCTCCCTATTGTTTGATTCTACTGTCATATTGCAAATCCAATTCCCAAAACGGTTTTGAATGTATCCTCAATAATTGCCAACGATAACACCTTCAAGAAAACTTGATATCGTTTTAAAAGTAAACATAAATTTCGCCTTGAAAAAATACGGTCATTCAAATCGATCCAGAAAAAAAAAGAGAAACAATATGGAGATTTCTTTAGATTTTGCAAGTTATTGAATTGTACCAAGAATCTCAATTTCCAATTTCTCAAGAAAATAGAGTGCGGACCGAAAGGTTAAACATGGACAACTGGCAAATAAAATTAAAATCGGATTTTGTAGATGAGGCTTTGCGAGTGGTTTTGGATATCGAGAAAAACTTTCTAGAGCTAACAATGGATTCCTCGAATGCCGATGGAATAGATCAAATATTTCGCTTAGCCCACAAACTTAAAGGAAGTGCTAAAGCTGTTGGATTTAGACATTTGGGAGAGTTCACCAATGAAATCGAATCTGTATTACTTAAAATTAGAACTAAGGAATTGTTTCTAAATAAACCGATCGTAAATTTACTACTTCTCTGTAAGGATCATTTGCGTATTTTTGTAGATACTCTGAAGGCGAATCCAGCCGCTGAAGTAGATAGTAAAGATTTAATTAGAGAAATTCATTTGGCATTAGCGGGCGGTTTAGAAGAAGCCGTAGACGAAGTGTTGTCTTCAGAATTAGCAGTGGCCGCGACTTTTGATGCAAGAGAGAATATTTCTCCTCAGTCAAAAATATAAGAAAATTATTTGTTCCTAACGGCGAGGGGAAAGTCGCCTCACCGTCCTAAGTAAAAGTAGAATTGTGCCCCGGGTTTGATTTTTAAAACGGAGCGTGATGGCCTAGAAATGGCCAACAATTTGCTTTTAAATGTGGTTTTATCCCAATAACTTAGGAGTGCCCATGAATACAGTCCATCCAGAAGAAAGCGTTTCTCAATGGTCGGCCACGGTCGAGATGCCGGAGTTTTCGCCACTGAGAAACGATCTGCCGACCGACGTCTGTATTGTTGGCGGAGGAATTGGTGGTTTAACGACCGCGTATTTGCTGATGAAAGAAGGTAAGTCTGTTTGTTTATTAGAAAGTTTTGAACTAGGAAGCGGACAGACGGCGCGTACAACGGCGCATTTTTCAAATGCTTTGGATTATCGCTACTTCGAACTTGAAAGGCTTCATGGCCAAGACGGTGCTAAGATAGCGGCTCGAAGTCACACAGCTGCGATTGAAAAAGTCGCGCAGATTGTACGCGATGAAAATATAGATTGTGATTTTGAATATGTAAACGGCTATCTCTTTCAAGGCGAAGGAGAGGATCAAACCGATATTTTGCAAAAAGAATTTGAGGCTTGCCAGCGCGTCGGTCTGCAGTCGGTTGTTAAAACAGAATCGCTGCCGGTAGAAGGATTTAGTCGGGTCAGTCTATGTTTTCCTAAACAAGCTCAGTTGCATCCTTTGAAATATTTAAAACGGCTAGCGAAAATCTTGAATGAAGGTGGCGTGAAAATATTTACACATTCCTTGGTCGATAAATTCCAAGGTGGTAAAAATAGTTTCGTGAAAACTCGAGAGGGCCATACAGTTCATTGCCAATCCATAATCGTAGCAACCAATACACCAATTAACGATATGCTAGCCGTTCACACGAAACAGTATGCCTACCGAACCTATGCATTGGCGTTTCGCATTCCAGGGCGTGGTTTAGAAAACGCTCTATATTGGGATACCGAAGATCCGTATCATTACATTCGTACCGAATCGGGTAACACATTAATCGTTGGCGGAGAAGACCATAAAACCGGCCAAGAACTGCATCCTGAAGGTCGATATGAGCGATTGGAAGCATGGACTCGCCAGCGATTTTCTTTCGTCGGTGACGTGCTCTATCGTTGGTCAGGGCAAGTGATGGAACCGATGGATGGGTTAGGATTCTTAGGGCGAAATCCTGGCGATTACGACAATGTCTATGTGATCACGGGCGATGCTGGTAACGGCATGACCCATTGTACGATTGGTGCCATGTTGATTACCGATCAAATCATGGCTCGAAAAAATCAGTGGGAATCGTTATATAATCCATCTCGAATTTCACTACGGGCGACGTCCACATTCTTAAAGGAAAATCTAAACACGGCGGCTCAGTACGCAGATTGGGTAACCACAAAGTCGGCCGATACCTTAGAAGATTTATCTTATGGCGAAGGTAAAGTATTTCGCGATGGGTTTCAAATGGTGGCGGCCTACCGCAATGACAATGGGGCCTATCACACAGTTTCAGCAGTGTGCCCACATTTAGGAGCAATTGTATCTTGGAACTCGGCGGAAAAATCTTGGGATTGCCCATGTCATGGTTCGAGATTTGATTGCCATGGAAAAGTTATCGAAGGGCCAGCGGCTAGCAATTTGAAGCCAGTCGATTATGTTCAGCCAGCAATGACGGCGGAGCGGGTAAGTCCCGCTCTACCGACGTATGGAACTGACGATCTGTCGCCAGTTTAAGTCGAGTACTTAGTAGTAACGTTTAGTAACAGTGCATGATGTAGACATTGTCGTGTAAAGATAAAAACGCGCGTTTTTTTCCTTCCGCGACTCGTAATAGAGCGGCTCCATAATAAGCACCACCGCTTTTCTCAACACTTGATTTCGCAGCTAAGATTGTTGTCGATGTATCTGTAATTAAGTCTTTTAGTCCCGAGCGAACAGGTAGGGTTAAAAGAGGAGCAGCTTCAACATCGTCGTCAGGTGTCTCTTCAAATTGAACAACCAGTGTGGCGCTATGGCCGCCATCTTCAGTTTGGATTCTTACTTCAGCCAAAGCGCTGCCATCAGTACTGCATCTTAAAAGATCAGTCGTTTCAGCAAAAGCGATTGAAGTTAAAAGGAACGAAAACAAAATAAAAATAGATTTAGTCATAAAAACTCCTTGGGTGATATGAGCCAATACTACCCGAGTTGCTAATGCGGCGCATAAATACTTAAATAGTAAGAAGATAAATCTTTATAAGTAATTGATATTACTAAGTAATACCAATTAACAAAATTAGATTTAGATAGCGGGTTCATCCAAATACTTATCCAGAATTTGCCCCAGTTTTTCAATTGTTACCGGTTTTGAAATGTGTCCATTCATTCCAGCTGATTGGCAAACTTGCGCTTCACCAGTCATCGCATTTGAGGTCAAAGCCAGAATGGGAATGTCCCAGTAAGGGACGTTTTTGTTTTGTCGAATTGCGCGAGACGCTTCGTATCCATCCATCTCGGGCATTTGGCAGTCCATTAGAATTAAATCATATGGAATTTCAGTCAGAGTTTTTAAAACTTCTTTGCCGTTGGCAACAACATCAGCATGGTAGCCCAATTTCTGCAGCATTTTAGTCGTAATCAGTTGATTAACCAAATTGTCTTCAGCAACGAGTATACGTGCTTTACGATTTTTCGCACTGGGAACAAGAGTGGTTTCTAGTTCCTGTTTTTCAATAAATGGCAGAGCCGATTTCTTGAATACGACGTCAAATGTAAACGTTGAACCAATGTCTACTTTACTTTGGACCGAGATATGTCCGTTCATTTTCTCGATCAAACTTCTGCAGATATTGAGTCCCAGACCTGTGCCGCCAAAATGACGGTGAGTCGAAGTGTCACCTTGTGAGAAGGGTTGGAACAATCGTTCTTGAATATTTATAGGAATACCAATACCTGTATCTTGAATTTCAAATTTTAAATGGGCCACTCGATCTGTTTGATAAAGAGGGTAGGCCCGAAGCGAAACAGAACCTTGATTGGTAAATTTAATAGCGTTACCAAGCAGATTAAATAATACCTGCTTTAAACGCCCAGGGTCACCTGTCAAAACGGTCGGAATGTTACTAGCCATATCAACACTGAGTTTAATGTTCTTTTTGTCGGCAGAGAATGCGAGAGTTTTTCTGACCTCATCTACGACGTTGGTTAATTCAAAATCGATCGTTTCAAATTCTAATTTACCGGCTTCAATTTTTGAAAAATCTAGAATGTCGTTGATAACAGTCAGTAGTGTTTCGCCCGAACGACGAATAGTTTCAACATAATCCCTTTGTTCCGTAGAAAGTTCGGTATCTGATAGCAATCCCGTCATTCCGATAACGCCATTGATTGGTGTGCGTATTTCGTGACTCATGTTAGATAAGAATTCAGATTTTAATTGCGATGCCACCTGGGCGGCCTGCTCACGAACGGCTAAATCGGCGCGGTCTTTTTCGGCTTGTTTGCGTAAATTGATGTCTTCAATGATAGAAATAAAATAGTCCGGTTGACCATTTTGCTTCCAAACTAAAGCTACTGTTAAGTTAACCCAAATAGTCGATCCATCTTTTTTAATGTAGCGCTTTTCCAGTGAGTATTGGTCAATCTCATGGCTTATCATTTTCTCTAGATGTGAAACATCTTCGGATAAATCATCGGGGTGTGTGATATTCTGAAAGGAAACACTCAGCAATTCTGCTTCGGTATATCCAACAATCTGGCAAATCTTGCGATTCACTCGCAGCCACTGTCCTTCGGGGCTGACATGCGCGATACCGACACCGGCTTGGTTAAACGTCGCTGCGAGCTGACGTTCTAGCTTTTTATTTTCAGTGATATCCATCTGAGTTAAAATTAAATACTTTGCGCCATTAAGTTCAAATACGCTGCCGTTGTTTGTAACAACTAGGGGGCGACCAGATTTTGTAAACAATTTCATTTCTAGATCTCGAAAACTTCCGGTATCTAGCAGACGTGTGCGGGCCCCATCACGTTCTTTCGCGTCTTGAACAATTCCTATGTCCAAAGTGGTTTTGCCAAGGACCTCGTCCTTTGTGTATTCAAATAATTCGGTCCATGCCGAGTTAACATCGCAAAACTTACCATCTGGCCAGCTCATTAGGGATTTTGGGAGTGGTGAGTTTTCATACATCGTTAAAAACTTCTGTTCATTTTCACGAAGTCTGTCTTGTGCATTTTTTTGTTCGGTGATGTCTTCGGAATGCAAAATTATTCCGCCAATACTGTTTTCATCATTGTGCCAAGGTCGAATTTCCCAGCGGAACCAGCGGTCAATCCCATTGTTGGAAAAACACTCACCTGAATTTTTTTCGACGGCGCCGGCCAGGCAACGCCGATGTAAATCTCGACGAGCCACTGCCATAGGAAAAATATCATAGTGACTAATGCCGCGAAGAGAGCGCTTTTCAAGTTTATGACTAGCAAACCATTGGTCACTGCAAAACAGGTAGCGCATTTCGTTGTCCAGCATCGCCACGGAGTATGGACTTTGTTCTACGAATAAACGAAGGCGGTGTTCACTGGATTCAAGTTCATCCATCGTCCGACGTTTTTCGTCTTCGTACTTGCGCCCGTGTTTGGTTAACTTCTGGATACCCTTCCAAGTAACAAAAACCGTAAAGGCCGAATAACCAATGATAATCAAGATGATGTCCATCTGTTGAGCCTAACTCGTTTTTCGCAGGTATTAACGACATATTACTTCCGTTTTTCTTGAGGTTAGCCGACCTCAAGAAACCCTGAGGTGGTCTCATTTTCAGCCTAAATAAAAAGCACTCTGAAATAGTATACGCACCCACTTGACTTTTTTTCCCGTAGAAATTTAGAATTGATATTCCTATCAGATGCGCCCGTGGTGAAATTGGTAGACACGTACGCTTGAGGTGCGTAAGTCGAAAGATGTGGCGGTTCAAGTCCGCCCGGGCGCACCATTATGGCAAGTCTTCGAACTACGATGCCGTCTTGTTTTTAGTTTCATTAGAACTCCATAGGCAACTCTCTAGGGAACTCATGGGGGGGTAAAAAATCGCCAAGCTGAAAACAATGAACCCGATCTATTGGCCCAAAAGGCTGACCCGAATCAAAAGTGGCTAAGCCCCAAAAATCATTACCTTTTGTTCAACCTATATGGCTGTTATTTTGCAATCCTTTATAACTTTGGTTCATTTTCTAATGAGAGGGTTCAAACATGAAAATTCTTTTTACAGTAGTAGTACTTTTATTGTCATTCCTTACTTCGGTTTGCCAAGCTTTCGATTTAGATGACGGCCTAAGTCTATTAGTTAGCGATCCCATCCATGAGTTTTCTCAACTAAATATAAAAGGTACTGGTCTTGGCGGTTATGGTGTCGATTACACTATCACTCGGATTGGAAATGTAGATCATATAAAAGGTACTGGCCACGGCGGTTTTGGTGTTGATTACACTATCACTCGGATTGGAAATGTAGATCATATAAAAGGTACTGGCCACG
>CAZCHT010000011.1:47251-57023 GCA_964498705.1 uncultured Bdellovibrio sp.
TTGATTACACTATCACTCGGATTGGAAATGTAGATCATATAAAAGGTACTGGCCATGGCGGTTACGGTGTCGATTACACTATCACTCGGATTGGAAATGCAGTTCATATAAAAGGTACTGGCCACGGCGGTTATGGTGTTGATTACACGATCACTCGCACTGGAAATGTAGATCATATAAAAGGTACTGGCCATGGCGGTTATGGTATCAGTTATAATATTTCTAATTTAGGAAAGTTTAACTATTGTAGGAAATTCTATTCTCGATAGTGAATTTAATCCCCTTGCTACTGAAGACTGAACGATCGGTTTTGTTCAGCTTTGTTGGTATTAATTTTTCTTTATGCTTATATAACTGGAAAACCTTTAGAGAAAATCTCTGGGAAAGCAACTCCTGGATGGTATGAAAACATGACTGACCAACGTTGGCGCATAGGAAAATAGAAATTGAAACAAATTTTAAACCTGATACTTTACCGACACTAATTTAAATTCGAGGATTACTAATGCGCTTTCTTTTTTTTGCTCTATTTTTTACTTCAATAGTCTCGTTGGCCGAAAGTAGCTATACTAAAGCAGAAACAGACATAAAGAGAATTTCTGCTCCTGACAGCCTCCCAGCGAAATGTCAAAAAAAGTGGGCTATGGCTCTCAGTAAAGAACCTCTAAAAGTTATAGAATTTTTTGACTACGTAGCGAAAGAGGACCCTACGAACGAATGCCTTCAGCATGAATCTAAATACATCTCCACGAGCCTACTGGAATTAATGGATAAAACTTGTAAAGTAAAAATCCCAGGAGATTGCATTAATATATATTTATACTACCGGGCGTCCGTAATTGATCAGTTACATGAAGACGATTCAAAAGATGAAAAGGTATTGTATAACAAAGTTATTGCCGGGATTTTGTCTAAAAAGTTCGAAAGCGGAAACAAACTTGAGCGCTGGGGCTTTGCAGAGACGCGACTAGAAATGATTGAAAAATTGAGGCCAAAAATAAAAGACGATTCGAATTTGGACCTAAATGCACTGTCATACGTTGCACTTAATTGTATGAATTTTACATCTTCTTGTTCTACATCAGAAGTTGCCAAAACATTAAATGCAATTAAAAGCCGAAGGAAAAACGACCCGAACATAGACCAAGCAATCTTGATCGTTTTGGTTGAGAGAAGGGACTTCGCCGAAGCTAAAAAATTCCTAGACGAAAAAATTTGTGGGTATAATGCATTAAGCAAGCTTACGATTGCCCAATGGAATGCTTATTTACTTGCCAATGAAGGAAAGAAAAAAGAAGCGAAAAAGATTTTAAAAGCCCAGTTAGGAAAAAGTGAAGTCGAAAATAAAGTTATAGAAACGTTAATCAAAAGCATTGATAGCCCTGACAAATTTAAAAATCTGATCCCAATCCGTCTGAATGGAAGTCTTAGTACGACATATATTTAATTAGTTTTACTTGCAGATACTGTCTTCAATTAAAATTTTTTAAACGGTGAATGGGGAATGAATCCAGTTTAAATAATTTAATTTTACAGAAAATACCGTTCTAAAAATGGCCGAGGCGTGAATTGTCATCGTCATTTAAATAGCCAAGTCAGATCGACTTAAAATCAATAGAACATATAAAGAGTTGTTAAATCGGGGAATATTCCTTGCACTCAAAACTACATATCAAATGCTGTACAATGAGGAGCCGATGTTACGTTTCTGGCTACATAAGATACGTATTTAGAATAAAGTTGGAGTCACTCATGCAAACGGCAAATCAAATACGTTATGCCCATCTTGTCCGATTAGTGATTAAAGAAATACGCGGTAAAAGTACGCAAAAAAAAATGAGCGAAAAGTTAGGCTACAACTTTAATCAATGGCATAAGTGGGAGTCTGGTCAAAAAACTTTAATGTTAAAGGACCTAAAAAAAATAGCCTTAGAGCTTAAGATAAATCTTAATTTACCAATACAAATCATTGCCGAGGTTGAAGACTTTTCATCTAAAAGCAGTGGCTTTTTAGTTAAAAAAATTATTCAAAAGTATGGTGGTTTTAATAGTTTGCAAGCTCAAAAGAGACTGAGTCTTTCAAAATCGACTTTGCACAGAATCGTAAACTCAAAACGAGACGTGGAAGTGGCTTTTATTTTTGAGTGTTTAGGTGAGTTAAGTTCTACCTTACCTTTTTTTATAAGTTTTTTAGCAAAAAATTATAAAGATAGTTCTTTACGAGAAGTTATTTACAAAATGACAAGACAAGTACATCTAGAGGGGGATTTCCCTTGGTTAAGTGCCATAGAAGCTTGCTTAGAGATAAAACAATATAAAAAATTGCCAAGCCATAGCGATAGATTTATCGCCAATCAGCTGGGTTTATCAGTTACAACAGTTAAGCAGGGTTTAAATCTTTTAATGGAAAATCAAGCCATAACAAAGGTTGCTGATAAATATGTGTTAAATTTTAAGCGTGTAGATATGGAAACTAGTATTGTGGATTCTGCAAGGTTTGCAAATTTTTGGACAAGAGTCAGTACAAAACGTTACAAGACTATCGATGGTGTCCCAATTACTAGAAAAGGTTGGTCCTCCAGAGTTTTCCCTGTTTCAGACGAAGCTCACGATGAAATTGTGAAGCTTAAAGATCGATTTATCAGTGAGATGACAAGTGTTTTACATAAAGACAGAGAACAAACTAAAACCAAAATACAAGTGCTAATCCTACATTTTTTTGATAATGATGAATTTAAAAATCTAGATCTAATTGATCTAGATAGCCAAAATTGAGAACCTCTGTTTCAGTTTTGGTAATATTAATATTTTTTTCTATTTCCGGGCCTAATCATAGTCCTTATGGAAACAGAGATTAATAATTTTGATTATAACGAAGCCTTCAAGCGAAATTTGGGTTGGTTTAGTAAAGACGATCAACAGATACTAAGAAGTAAAAGAATCGCCATTCCTGGCGTTGGCGGTGTGGGTGGTCATCATCTGCACGGATTTTTAAGGCTTGGGTTTGAAAAGTTTAATCTGGCTGATCCGGATAGGTTTGAAATACAAAACTTCAATCGTCAACAAGGCGCTAGTTGCGAAACGATAGGAATGACAAAGCTGATCGTGTCTGAAAAACTAGCAAAGTCGATAAATCCAAATGCTGATATCCGATCTTTTCCTGAAGGTGTTAACTTAAGTAATATGGAAGAGTTTCTGAAAGATGTTGATATTGTCATAGATGCCCTAGATTTATATGCGATGGATATAAGGATTCCTTTATATGAATTAGCACATAGTAAAGGAATTCCCGTAGTCACAGCGGGACCTTTTGGCATGGGAACTTCGATCATGGCATTCAATCCTTTTGGTATCAGTTTTAATCAGTATTTCGATTTGAATCGAGCTAACTTAACTGTTGAGGCAAAGATCATTCGTTTTCTGGCAGGGATTACCCCCAACTTAATGCACAGAAAATACTTGCGTGAACCTACGGCTGTAGATTTGTTTGCACGAAGACTGCCTTCGCTTAATATTGGTTGTTTTGCCGCCAGTGCAGCGATTGGCGCAATGGCAATTGAAATTTTATTAAATCCCAAAAACAAAAAAATAAGATGGGCACCGCGTGGATTTCACGTCGACTTTAATTTACAAAAATCAGTCAGATTCTTTATCCCTTGGGGAAATAAAAATCCCTTTCAACGGTTAAAAATTAAAGCATACCATCAGTTTTTCCACAAAAAAGAATTTGAAAAATAAGGTGCTTTGAGGGGCAAAGTCAGCTCATTTAAATCAATTTCGTTTTCCATTTTCTCTATCAACACGACCTTTATCCTAAGAAAAGATATTTTCACACGTAACGTTTTCTCAAAAATGCTACTATTCAAGGATGGGGGCGTGGATGAATCTATTTCACTTTTGCTTGAGTGTATCTCTATTGGTAAGTACTTTTGTATTTGCAGACGTTAATTTGACTAGCGTCCGTTCGCAATTGGACGATGCAAACAAAGCGATTACTATTAACGAGAGCGGTCTTAAAGGTATAGACGCGGCCATTCAAAGTATTGTTGAAACGACTCGTAAAGAATGTGGGGTTGATCTCACTTCAAAAAAATCAGGCACTCTTAAATGCTCAATGGGTAACTACACGCCGCTGGTGCAACAGTTTGCTCAGCTGAAAACATCCCAAACCAAGGTAGAAGAGCAGTTAGTAGCAGCCAAAAAATCATACAAAACAATCTTGAAAGATTCTAAAGGGCAATTAACCCCAGCCGACTTCAACTCCCTACTAGAGACATCAATTGATCTAGGTGACGCCGAGACGAGACGTTTGAAAGTGAATGCAAAGGCCGATGTCCTAAAGCTCGAGCTCAATCAAGCCAAAGCGACTATCGAACAATCGGAACAGTACAAGTTGCTGAATAAAACCATAACAAATACACTAAACAGTAAACTATTCTGCGATGCCCGTGATCGTTGCGATGGAAAAGCGGGAGCCATCTACGAAGGCGACGTCGCGGCCAAAATCATGGCTAATGCCGCTTCATCGTTGGCTCGAAATAAAGTAAATGGGAAATCCGGTGCGCCTAAGTAGGGTCTTCACCCGATTCAAGTTCATTAAAAACCGTGCGCTACCGCGCCAATTCTCTTAACACCAGATGAACTTGCTCTTCGGTAGTCAGGGGCGTTTCGAGTCTTAACGGAGATTGAATTTTCGAAAGATAAGTCTCGTGAGCAGGAAGGGTGTTTGTTCCTTCTGCTGTGCCGTCGTCATATCCGCATGTCCATACTAAAAATTCTTTATGTTTTTCTTCCATATCGCCGCCGGGAGTGAGCCTGGCACCGTACAATTTGTTTTCCCGTTCTTTCAGTCGAGACAAGCGAATCTCGGGTGATAGATAAAGAAAAACAACAAGTGTTGGGTCGAAATCGACCGCAGGTTGCCATGTCCCAGCCCCTCCAGAAAGAACCCAAGACGCGTTCGGCTTGAGATCACGCGATAACAAATAGGCGCGATCTTCGGGTGAGCGCTGTTTTTGATAGGGTGGATCGGTGAGATAATGGAAATAGTCGTCTGAATCAAATTGAGGAATGGCCAGTTTTACGGCTAGCGCCTTGGCGAGCGTAGTTTTACCACTGCCGGAGGCTCCAATAATATAGATCCGATTATTTTTCATAAAAACCTCTAAATCAAATCAAAGACTTTCAATCTTTAATCGCTTTGTCTTTGCTATCCACTTTGTATTTGCAAGTGAAGGACTCAATGCGAGTCGCATTGTCCGTTTTGACTTTGCTTTTACAGCTAATCGGTATGTTTTTCACCTCATAATAGACCGATTCAGGGTCACTGCCGGCACTTTCGGTCGAGCAGGCGGCATCGCCGCAGGCAAAGTAGACGCAATCTAACCACAGTTTTTCTTTAGGTAAACCAGTGAATGAAAAAATGTGAGCAAATGGTTTATCTTTGTAATCCACAGTGTAATTTACTAGTTGCTTGGCGTCCTTTGGATTTTTACCCGAGTCGAACCAAACTTGGCCAAGTTGAAAACGAGTTCCATTTTTTTCTATATACTCGGAACACAGCTCAATGGAACTTTTGGCCAAAGAAAACCGAGAAATAAATAAAAGAGTAAATAAGAATATTTTCATTCTGCTTTTATAATACACGAAATTATTTTCTAATAGAAACTTTTATTTGAGATCCGCGCGCGTTTACTATTATGCTTACTGGTTTTAAAATCTGACTGCCGACTTTAAAGTTAGCGATCGATTGGTTAACGCCGCTTGCGTTCGCTACTAACCAGCCAACAGACACGGGAAATGAAATGCGAGTAGGTCGCGAGTACTGTGGGCAGCCAACAAGTTGAGTGGTCCATGCGCGACCTACCACTAATTTTGTGTAAACGATTTTGCCTTAAAGCGTTTGGAGGGTTCCTAAAGATGTTGGAGCTGCTGTACATAAATTTCCTTCTACTAATGCGGTTACAACAACGTAACCTTCGTAGTACTCAACATTTGTAGCCGAAGCAGGAACGTGTTTCATTTTTGGAGCGACCGCTTGGATATCCATAATGCCAACTTCTTGGTAGGTGATTTTAGCGAATGCGTTTTCTGTTAGATCGGCGTGTGCGATTGTAGAAATTAAAGATAGAGCGATTAATAGTGCTTTCATAGTTCCCCCAAAAAGGTTGTTAAAATGCTGAGTACCTAGTTTCGCTACCAAAGCCTATGGAAAAGGCTATTTAAAATTTGTTTACAATGAAATATTGTGGGTGGTGACAGGCCTACGAACGTAAAATTTACCACTATGTTACCGAACATCGTCCACTAAGCAACATGGGGCGTGGCCGCTTGTTTGCGTATGAAGCTAGCCAAATGGGTAGACTGGAATCGGATAGAAAAGTACGTTCTGTTTTAATGCCGGTGATGAACCAACGGCGCAAGACATAGATCGCTGGCGCCGACTAAACGTCAAATAGGACTTATCGTTTAGGAATCAGACTCACTGTTAATCTTGAAATGCAGCACAACTGATTTTTCTGATTCTCGATTCGAATTTCCCAAACATGCAATGTGCGTCCGATGTGAACGGGCTTAACAACGCCGGTGACGATGCCGTCAGTCGCGCTTTTTAAGTGATTCGCATTGATTTCAATTCCCACCGGCTGTTCATCGTCGCTGTTACGACAAAATACAGATGCTAAACTACCCAAACTCTCTGCGAGTAACACAGAAGCTCCACCGTGCAACAGTCCCATAGGTTGCTTTGTTCGGTGATCGACGGGCATTGTCGCTTTGATGTAGTCGTCGCCCACTTCTGTGATTTCGATTCCTAAATTTGAAACCGCCGTATTTTTTGAAGAGTTATTTAATTGTTCTACTGTGGGAATGGTTTTCCAAATTTTTGTCATAAGAAGTCCTAATTTAATATAATCGGAACGCTTGAGCTTTGAATTCCATAAATGGATCCATTTAATCCAGATGGCATCGTTCCCAGGCGTTGACGTTGCCAGTTCACGTTCATATTGCAAGTACCAGCAGTTCCTGTCGCCGTAGGTAGAGCCATATCCATCGCAGTGAATGAACCAATACCTGCTTCCGGAGCCGGGTTTGCGTAGAGTGCATTATTGGGGCATTTTGTGGAATCGGTAGTGACTCTAGACGTTGTGACGACAATCGCATCAGCTGCATTGCTACTGACAGTCCATGCCAGTGAAAGTGGTGCGCCTTTGCTAAACGATCCGTTGCTTGCTGGGGCTGATGTAACAACAGCAGCGGGCAGTGTAACCGACGCTGAATAAGGACTCTCTCCCGACCGAGTCAGAACAACAGTGTAGGTCCCTCCCACAGTCGCTGTTAAATTTGTTGAGTAGGTAACGATACCGGCGATTTCTGATCGGGCCATTGATTGGCCATTGCACGTGACAGTGTCGTTGGCGCTCAGATCAATAAAGGTTCCACCAGCTTCGACTCGGAAAGACGCCGAACATTTTGCGACCGTGTTTGTTGTCGCATCAACGGCCACTGTGTATTCGGCGTAGAAACCTGAAGTTTTAATATTGTCTGAATTTGTTTTTGCACAACCTAAAACTAGTACAGCCGTCATAGCCAGTGCCGATAAAAATTTTGCTTTCACTTTGTTTCCCTTTGCTTTTTAATATATCCAACGCCCTAATCTAGATACTGTCAAATGCAGAGTCTGTTTATTTTTGAGTTTAGGCGTTTTTAACTGGAGGAATTTGTGCTCTACAGGAAAATCACACCGTGCTTATTGTTTGACGGTCGCGCTCATGAAGCGGCCAAATTCTATGTTTCTGTTTTTAAGAAATCTAAAATCACTTTCAAAGGTGAGCATACGACGAGTTTTCGTATTGAAGGTCAAGATTTTGTGGCATTAAACGGACCGCGCGTTGATTTTAATTGGGGCGTTTCATTTTACGTTTCTTGTAAGGATCAAAAAGAAATTAATTACTATTGGAATAAATTAAAAGCCGGCGGCGGCGAAGAACAACCATGCGGCTGGGTGAAAGATAAATTTGGATTGTCTTGGCAAATTTGTCCAGCGATTTTGCCGAAACTAATCAGTGATAAAAATAAACCGAAAGCTGAACGTACGATGCAAGCGATGATGAAAATGAAAAAACTAGATATCGCGATATTAAAAAAGGCCCATGCAGGAAAACCCAAGTAATACAATGTACGCACGTGTTGGTCTGTCGTTTACTTGGTGAGACGATCAATTTCTGTCAGTCGGGTCATCATGATCATATGAATGCAGTCTTGATTTGTACACTGTTCGAGGGTTTTTAACCAAGCTTTTTGGTCCTTTATAATTTGCTTTTTCTTATCGGGTTTTAGCTTCGCAATTGCTTTGACGAAAGCATCGTTTAGCTGGAGATCAACATCGGATAACGCATCACTTTGGCAAATCAGTTTTTCTACGCTCGAAAGTTTATGGATAAACCGACATGAAAATGATGGGCCTTTAGTTTTCGCTTCCAAAAAACTAACTAACAGCGCGATAAATAGTATCGTTTTTAAATTATTCTTCATTTGAAAGTTATCTTCTACTAAATAGGATTTTGTTCGCAGAAATACTTGGCGCTGTTAACAGCGTCAAGGGCATCCCATACACCGCTCGTATGACCATAAGTGCTTTGGTCGCGCTGAAGATCTTGTAGCTCGGCGCTAGCAAGCGTACGTTCTGCCGGCGTAGTCGCCGATTGAAATCGGGTCCATGCCATTTTAATTTTATCAGAAAACTCTAGAAACGTTTTGTAGTTCTTAGACGTATCACTGCGATCGGCTGAACATAGAGCTTTTGAAATCGAATTAAATTCAGGTTTGTTTGTGATGCAGATGAATTGCTTTGGATCTTGAACAATCCATTGCTCGTTTTTAGCAATTTGTTCTAAGCACCCATTTGGGTTAACTGTTTGTGCGTTGGCAGTGAAGTTTGAGCTGAGACCTGAGATAAGAACTGAGCTAAGTAATAAAAATAAAACGCGCATGCCGTACCCCCGCAACTTAACTAACGATAGCATGGTTTTAAAAAGTACGGCAAATAAAACTTAATTAAACCTCGTGAACAACAAGTTTAGGATCTATCCGGTACTGAGGGCCAAAAATGCCATCGTGGGCCGGTTCGCCAACACTGATGACCATTACGACGCGTGATTGGTAATTAAGTTTTAAAATTTTCTTCACGCGATGTTCATCAAAACCTTCCATCGGGCAGCTGCCAAAACCTTGCGCGGCAATGGCCAGCATGAAGTTTTCGCAGGCCAGAGCCGTCGATTTAGTGACAACCTCAAATAAATCAGATCGGTGTGCAGGCCTTCGGAATATAGGACGAAACAGTCCAACCGTATTTAAAATTAAGTATTTTAATGTCCCTAAAATTCCAAATGGGTCCTGTGTGTATAGTAATGGAATAATTTTATAGTAGTAATCTTTTATTTGCCCAGTAATGGGTGCATCTTTTTGCATTTGCTGAATCAGTAAATCGCGATTGCGTTTCCAAGTATCAATTCTAGAAACGGCCACAATCAGATGACTCGCCTGGCGTGCTGTGCCCTGAAATAAACACGCATCCACTAAAGCCGATTTGTTTTCGGGTGATTTTACCCAATAGAACTCCCAGGCTTGCATGTTTGATGAATTCGGAGCTTTCAAGGCGGCATCCAGAGCTTTACGAATCACCTCGTCGGGAACTTTTGTTTCTGTGTAGCGACGGACACTTCTACGCATGTTAATGACTTCAAAAAAATCCATCGTCTTTATTTCCATCCTT
>CAZCHT010000012.1:0-55122 GCA_964498705.1 uncultured Bdellovibrio sp.
AAGTTAAATATAATTACGAAAACGTTCGCTTCAATTCAGTCGCATTCCTTTTAGGCTTTGAAGAATTTAATTGCTCGTCGATAAGAGAATAATGGTCAATCGCCGCATCTTTCAATTCATCGAGCTTGGAAGAAAGTTCCAACAATTGTGTTTTTAAACCTTCAAGGCTTTTAACGTCTTCGGGGTTATAAACTCTGCTGTTTTCTTTTTTCTTCTTCACCGAGATTATATTCGGAGAAAACTATCCAAACCTTAAATGAAACTATAGTGAAGATTTCTCAACTTTTGGTGAGAATTCTCGAAATGAAACACGTGACCAATGATCTGTGATCCCGTTGAGAAGTATTTTACGCCGTTTTTTTCAAGATCCAAAGTTGAGTCAATTTTAAAGGAATTTCATCAAGGGGAATTTGTAATTGACTGGCACCAGATTCCCAAGCTGATTTTGGCATTCCATACACGACGCACGAATCTTCGTCCTGGGATAGAGTCATCGAACCTTTTTCTTTCATTTTTAGAAGTCCTTTAGTCCCATCAGACCCCATGCCAGTTAGTATGATTCCAATTGTTTTTTTTCCTAACGTGTCTGCAACAGATTGGAAGAGATAGTCGACTGATGGTTTATGGCGAGTCATTGGTGGATCATCATTTATTTCAACGAACAGTCCCGACGGTTTTTTGATGACTTTCATTTGCATTCCACCGGGTGCGATCAATACGCGATTTGAGTGAAGTGCGTCTCCAGACTCAGCTTCTTTAACTTCAAAAGGGCAAAGTGAATTCATTCGATCAGCAAAGGCTCTTGAAAATACGGGCGGGATATGCTGAACGATCACGATCGGTGGAATATTTTTCGGCAATGCTGTGAGCACTTCTTTTAAAGCCTCAGTGCCTCCCGTAGAGGATCCAATGGCAATAACGATGTGAGGATCAAATGCGAGGTTGGAAATTCCAGAAGGGACAAATTTTTTAGTTTTGCTTGGAACCCGAACTTTTGCGGATGCCGCATTTAAAACTTTTTCCCTAATAAGCGGAGCAGCCGAACCGAGGTCTGACATGGATGGTTTTTGAATATAGTCTACGGCTCCTAATTCCAAGGCTTCAAAAACTTCGTTACCATCTTTTAGTTCTAAGGAAGTAATCATAACAACTGGTAATTTATATTTCGGAACCAGTGTTTTAAGCCACTGAACGCCGGTCATTCGAGGCATGTGCACGTCAAGAGTAATAACATCTGGTTTAGCTGTCGGTAGCAGCAATTCAGCCTTAAGAGGGTCTTCGGCTTGGCCGACGATATTTATGTTCGGGTCCTGAGACAAAATTTTTGTTAACAGATCTCGAATAGTTTTTGAATCGTCTACGATCAGAACACGGATCTTTCCTTTTGATTCTTTATTGCCCAAACTAAATATAGGTTTTTCTATTTTACTTGGCAGACCAATGGCTTTGGCGGCCGATGGACGTGTATATCCCGGTCCCACGAATGCGACTTGTAGGCGTCCTGTTTGAACATGAAAAAGGATCTTACGACCGTGGGCTCCACCCACGTCTTCTCCGACGATGGGAATCTTATGCTTTGACAGTAATTTTTTAGCGATCTCAACATTCTTTGAACCTACATGTTGCGATGGGTGTTCGGACGCTATATTGTTGGCACCACCCACTAACTTAGCTTTAAGCTGATAACTTTTTACGCCCAGATGATGACAGGTCTCTAAAATCAGTTTTTCAATGGCATAGTCGCCATAGCGTAAAGGATTGTCGTTTGAGTTGTCCGGTAGTTCGGGAAGAGCGAAGTGAATCACACCGCCTCCCTTTTCTGAATCTGAAAAAAGGCAAACCGAAACGCACGAACCAAGGACTGTACTAACAACGACGGGCTCTTTAGAGACGACAAGCTCAGCGATATTTAAGCTTACTATTTCCTGGCTCATAAAGAAACTTTCCTAAAGACTGCCGGTTGAATGGTGGCAAATAAATGTTGTGTTCCTGGTATCGATTCTGAATGTCCAATAAATAGATATCCGTTTGGTGAAAGCGAAAAGTGGAATTTTTCCATTAGCTTAGTTATCGTCTTTCTTTCAAAATAAATAAGCACATTTCTGCAGAAAATGACGTCAAAAATTTCTTCACGTGGATAGGTGCTTTCAATCAGGTTGTGCTGTTTAAAAGTGATTCTGGAGTGTATTTCATCCTCAATTTTAAACCAACCTATCGCATTTTTTTTTCCAATAGATATGAAGGGCTGATATTCTTCTGGTATTTCTAACGATTTTGAAATCGGATATACACCGTTTTGTGCTTTTCTTAAAACTTGAGTGTCGATATCAGTCGCCAAAATGGTAAATGAAGTATTCTTCGGAAGATATTTTTGTAATACCATTGCTATTGTATAAGGTTCTTCTCCGGTGGAAGAGGCTGAACACCAAATTTTAATTTCGGTCTTTTTTTCCTTTTTCCAACGAGGGATCAGTTCGTAAATCAAATAGTCAAAATGCTTGGACTCTCGAAAAAAATCGGTTTTATTTGTAGTCATCAAATTGACGAACTTTTGAATAACCGTTGGATTGGAATTCTGAAGTTCGCGCTTTAACTCGTCGACAGATTCTATTTCTGATTTCCGTATAAAAGACTGGACTCGGGACCTAACCAGTTCTTTCTTTTTTTCAGTAATGTGTATTCCCGCTAACTGGAAGATTTTCTCTTTGAGAAAGAGAAAATCTTCGTCAGTAAATCTATCAGGCGTCATTGCGATCAAAAAGTTGGTTAAACATCTTTAAAACCGTCATCGTCACGATCTGGGATAGATGACTCATCTCCAGATGCTTTTTGAAAAGACTTTGACTCAGTTTGAACTGTTTTTCTTGCTTTTGGTTTAGCGGCCTTAATGTGCACGATGTTTGATTTTGGTGCTTTCGTCACAATCGGTACAGGCCTTGAAACGGGCCCGCTGGCCACAACGTTGCGATTTCCAGAAATTACGGCCATAAGGTCTTCTACTGAAGATTTTAGAGACTCTGCTTGTCCAGAAAGCTCCTCAGCCGCACTCGCAGCTTCTTCACTGGTTGCTGCATTTTGTTGAGTTACAGTATCAAGCTGTGACATAGCTTTGTTAATTTCAGAGACTCCTTGAGCTTGCTCTTTGGCGGCCTGAGAAATTTCTAAAGAGAGGCCTGATACTCTGGAAACATTTTGAACGATTTCATTCAGAACATCCGAGCATTGTTTTGCTACTGTAACGCCAGTGTCCACTTTTTCTTTTCCAGACTGAACCAATCCTTCAACTTTCTGTTGAGTGTCTCTTACGATGCCTTCCACTTTAGAAATACTTGCATCTAACATATCGGTGATTTCTTTAGCTGCGTTACCTGACATTTGTGCCAGATTTCCAACTTCTTCAGCCACAACCGCAAATCCTTTGCCGTGCTCGCCAGCGCGGGCCGCTTCTACCGAGGCATTGAATGAAAGCAGTTTTGTTTGAAATACGATTTCGTTGATAACCTTAGTGCGGTTACCAATGTCTTGAATGACTTTTACAATGTCGCTCATTTGTCTGTTGCTATCATTGATTTGAGTTAGGATAGCCTCATTACTTTGACTGATTTCATCCATTGAAGTAAGCATTTGATCAACGGATCCACGACCTTCTTCAGCTTTTTTATGCGATTCAGAAGAACTTTCAGATGTATTTTGAGCGTTCTCCGTCGCTTTTGCAATCATAGAGGTGATTTCCTCTAGAGAGGCTGCAGTTTCTTCAAGCGAGGCGGCTTGTTCGGTACTTGCTTCAGAAAGCTGCTGAGACGAAGACGCAATTTGAGAGCTCGCCGCTGCGACTTGGTCTGCGTTTGATGCCAACTGCTGCGCAACCAATGTAATTGAATTTGAAACTTTAGTAGAGAAAATGTAGCTAATCCCCATTCCAAACAAAATGCCTAGGACAGAAACGAGTATAACAGTTTGGTTTGTACTTTTTTCGTAAGAGTTCGCCTCAGCCAAAAAAGTTTTTCCGTTTTTTGCGTGGAAAGCTATGATGGCATTCATCGCTTCATTCATTCTGTCAGCTTCATTTATACAATCCACAAGAAAAATTTTGTTTAACTGACTCATGTTTTCAGCGCCGCCTTGTTTAAAGATTCCAACGGCCTTTAGACCAAGCGCTTTAAAACTTAACCAGTTCGTATTAACTTTATCGTAGAGCTCTTTTTCCCCTTCTGTGAATGGAATATCATTGTATTCTTTATCTAGTTTTTCATAGCTCGCAATCGCATTTTCTACTTCTGAGATATATTTTTTTGAATCTTCGGGTCCTAAATTTGATAGTCCCAATGACCGTAAGTTGATTAGGACTGATTTAAATTCGAGATACATTGAGTTCAATAAATTGAAGTTAGGCATTACCCCGGCTGTCACTTTGTGAAAGGAGTGTTCAACTTGATGAAGTCCTCGATAGGAAATAGTTCCGACTAGTATAATTACTACGCATAGTAAGCCACTCAGCGCAAGAAGCTTAGATTTAAAACTAAGATTCATAAACAAATTCTCCTTTAAATATTTTTTCAGAACTCCTAAGCGGCTTTCATCGATTGTGATTTCATAGTTTTAAGGTCATCTGTATTCAGTACCTTTTTTAAATCGATTAAAAGCGTAAGATCTTTGTCGTGCCTAGCGACTCCAAAGATGTAATCCGTTTTTGTAGAAGCATCGTGAACAGGCGGGTCACTGATCATCGAATTTTCAAAACTGGTTACTGAGTTTACAGAGTCAACGACGACTCCCAGCGAAAGCCCGTTAACATCAAGAATGACGATAGTTGTTTCCGGTGTTATATCTGCCTTGCCAACTTTCAATTTTACACGTAGGTCGATGACAGAAATCACTTGCCCACGTAGATTCATGATACCTTTAAAATAAGCAGCCGCTTGAGGAATACTGGTAGTGTCAGTGTTGGCGATAACTTCTTTGACTTGCAGAAGAGGCATGGCGAATTTTTCTTTTCCAAGAGAAAAGCATAAATATCGGCTTGCTGATTCTGTAGAATTATTGTGTCCACTCATTTCTTTAAGCTCCTTTGACGAATTAGATGGCCTATATTGCTTGTCTAATTTTTCTATACCGCAAAGTGATCGGACTAAAATTTGCATATCTTAAGCAAATCTATAATTAAGATTTCTACATACCCGCTGACAGATATAGTGATAATTGGCCTGGTCGTTTGTCTGTGAATCCACCTTAAAAGCAACAGGGTCTTTGCTCTCAATTTAAGAAAATATATAATATCCTAATGAGACGTCTCAAAATTCTTGCTATAGATGACGAACCGGCCCTTTTAAGAATCATTAAAGATTCTTTGCATTCCAATTACGATGTTTCTTTGGCAGAAAATGCAAATGAAGCATTTGCTTCGATTTTAGATAAAAAACCTGATCTGATTCTAATAGATAATATTATGCCGGGAACCAATGGAATAGAATTCGTACGAACAATGCGTTCCGCAACTAACACTAGAGATATTCCAATCATTATGATTACTGCACTGAAAGAGTCTGATGACCGGATCCAAGCATATGAGGCCGGAGTAGATGATTTTATATCGAAGCCTTTTAATCCTGACGAACTTATGGTGCGCGTAGACTCGAGGCTTGCGCGGCACAAGGCCCTAAAAGAGCGCGGCACTAAAGTAATTTCTGTAGGAAATTTAAAGATAGATTTTGAAAATCACGATATTCGAATTGATGGCGAACTAGTCCATCTCACACAGATTGAAATGACTATTGCCGAAAAATTAGTTTCTGAAGAAAATCAAATTGTAAAACGAGAAACGTTAGAGCGACTAATTTGGTCAGATAATGTACCTGAAGCAAGAATATTAGATATTCACATGGCAACCTTGAGAAAGAAATTGAAAAACTTCAATCATGAAATTGAAACCGTTTATGGTAAGGGCTATGCAATAAGGAGCCAAGAATCATGACAAATACAGTTCCGAATAACCTCCACTTTGAGGGGCCTTCCGAAATCATGGATGAAGAAGTGTTTATTGATTCTATCATTTCAAAGATTCATGCTGCAGATCGCGATAATAGTGATCTTGTCATTCAAGATATCAAAAATGATTTATTAGTTCTTCGACAGAAGTTTGGAGAAAGTGATTTTAAAACCAGATATTTTAACTCTCGGGAAAGGGCTATACAGCAATTCATAGATAATTTTCCATCCATGCTTGGTTACTGGAATAAAGAGCTTAAAAGTGTACATTCAAACAACGCGTACGCAAGATACTTTGGAAAAGACCCTGCCGATATTCGCGGCCGGACAATGGTTGATCTTTTAGGAAAAAAAATTTTCGAAATGAATTTGCCCTATATTAAAGGAGTCCTGGGCGGAACGCCGCAAACATTTGAGCGAGATATTCCGACCCCGTCGGGCCAAGTTAAAAATACACTAGCTAACTATGTGCCCCATTTAGTAAATGACGAGGTCATAGGTTTCTTTGTCATCGTCACTGATATCTCCGAAAAAAAGCGATTAGAAGAAAAAGCAAAAATCTTAGAAACTTCACTTTACGAACAATCACGACTTTCCTCGCTTGGACAGATGGCAAGCAGTATTGCACACGAAATCAATAATCCATTGTCCATTATTTATAGCGATGCCTGTCTTCTATTAAAAGAGCTTAAAAAAGAAAACTCTGACAGCATATTTATACATGAAAGCCTAACCGAAATCGCGGACACCTCGCTTCGAATTGAAAAGATAGTCGACGGATTGCGATCGCTGAATGTTGGTAGATCTGTGGCTTCGATACATTCCTGCAATCTTGTTCAAATTGTAGATCAGGTTTTGGCTATATGTTCAAATCGCTTTTTAAAGGCAGGATTCAAAATAAATTGGATTGCCCCCGAAGCCGAAATATTGGCCCTTTGCAATGAGTTTCAGGTCTCAGAAATTCTATTAAATATTTTGAACAACGCGTTTGATGAACTAAAGAAGGTTGAAAATGGTCAAGTTGGTATAAAGGTACTTAAAACTGCGGGACGCTGTGAAGTAAGGATTTCAAACAACGGACCTGAAATTAAAATACCTGAAAGAAAGAATCTATTTATTCCTTTCTATTCAACCAAAGGTAAGGGGGGAACTGGTCTTGGACTTAAAATATCACGAGATTTAGCACGATCAAATGGTGGCGAGTTGAAACTTTCGGAAAGTGCCGATACGGAATTTATTTTGTCACTGCAAGAAGGAGCAAAAGGCGCCTAATTCTATTTTTTGGAATTCGCCACGTGAAGTAGACCAATCATCTTTTTCTGGGTTTCGCTTTTAGTGTTACTACCCGTAAAAATATTTTCATAGAGAGCCAGTCGGCGCTTATCAATTTCAAGTGTTCGATCGATAGATTGCAGAAGAACTGAATCCTCAAATGGTTTTTCAACAACATCAGAAACACCTAATCTAACTGCTGAAAAAAGAATTTCTCGAGTCGCATTACCTGTAATGAAAATGACAGGCTCAATCCTGCCGAGCGATCGTAAAAACGCTACGAACTCGTCTCCTGGTATCCCCGGCATCATGATATCGCTAAGAATTAGCGAGAAAGGCTGTTTGCGAACAAGTTCCTGTGCTTCAGTGGCTGATGGTGCATAAAAAACTTCCTCATAAATAGGATCGAGAAGTTCTTTAATAATTTCACCGATTCCAGGTTCGTCCTCGACAATTAAAATACTTTTTTGTCTTTTCATATCGGTTCATTCGTCAAGTAAAGTGGTTTACTAAAGTTAAATCTAACGTTATTAAACTAAACCACTTTTGTAATCTAGGCGACGGATTTTTTCATGCTTAACAACAATTTAATTTTAGATCTGATCTCGTTGCTCGCCTGGGCCAAATTTTCTAGTGACGGTTTTTCAATATAGTCACTCGCTCCTTGGGCAAGAGCTTTTTGAGCTATAGACGGATCATCGCGATTTACTGATGATAGAATAATTATCGGTGCAGATCGATCTTTGTATTCTTTTAAAAACCCAACACCGTCCAATTCAGGCATATGCATATCTAGAGTGATAGCATCAAATTTTCTTGATTTCAGAATCTCGATCGCTTCACGGCCGTTGTTGGCTCTTGCAGCGACTTTGAATCCTTGGTCAGGAACTAATATTTTGCCGAGAAGAGTGTGAATAACAGGAGAGTCGTCTATACAAAGCACTTCAATTGGTTTTTCAGGCGCCGGTTTTGGAGTTGGCTTAACCAAAGAAATTGGAGCGACTTTTCCTGGCATCGGTTTTTCCAGTAATCGTTTGTGTTGATAGACTGAAGGTCCAATTGGCTCAATATTCAACGGTAATCCATTTAACGTTTCAGAAACCCCAAGTACCAGGAATCCGTCCTGATCAAGGTGTTTCATAAAGTCTTTAGTTATTTTTTGAATTTGGTCTTGATTGAAATAGATAAATACATTTCTGCAAAAAATTAGGTCGAATGTCTTATTTTTTAAGAAGGTTTCTGAACTTAAAAGGTTTACCGTATCAAAATGACATTGAGTCAATAGGTGATCTTTTGCTTTTGAAAAGTTTTGAACATTTCCTGTCCCGCGAATCCAATTTCCCTCAAGATACATGGCTGGTGACTGTCTTAGTTCATCGGTCTTATAAACACCGTTTCTTGCAGACTTCACGGATGCGGAATCTACATCTGTTCCCCAAATTTCGAGTTTAATATCTGGCGCCATGTGCATTAAATGAAATTTGAAAAACATCGCCAGTGAATAAACTTCCTGTCCTTTGCTGCAGGCCGCGGACCAAACTCTGATAGTTTTATCTTTTCTTTGTTTAGCTCGCTCCACAAAACGCGAAAGGCCTTTGTTTAATAGAAATTCAAAATGATTAAACTCTCTAAAAAAGAACGTATGATGAGTGGTGAGTAATGACAGAAGTGCTTGGCTCTCGGTTTCTAGGTTCGAATTTAAGTAGTTTAAATATTCACCAAATGAGTCTAATTTTAGCTTTAACATTCTTGAGCGTAGACGGCTTTCAATCATTGGACGTTGTTTATCGCCAAGTTGTATACCAGCAATTTTGGATACTACCTCAGCGACTTGCCCAATTACAGAATCGATTAGGCTTTTAGGCTCATCTCGTTTTATCAAATGGCTCATGCGGCATTCCTTTTTGTGGCAGGCGCATCGGGTGCTAACACCGATACTTTTCGTTTAAGAAGGTCTTGGGCCTCCAGAATAAATGAAGGTTTACCGTCGGCAAGAATAGTGCTGCCGCTAATCCCTATCATATCTTGGAGTTCTGGTCCTAGTTGTTTAAGAACAATCTGTGATTGGGCAACGATATCGTCAACTAGAAAAGCAAAGGTTTTGGTTGAGCCTCTAACCACAATGGCGATCATTTCGGTGACCTTTTTTTGTGTTCGAATTCCGAAAAAATCACCGAGTTTAAAAAGAGGAAGATTTTCGTTTCTAAGCAGAAGCACATTTCCGAACGATGATTCTTTCAACACATCTGGCGTAACACTTAAAGTTTCGTGAACTTGATTGATAGGAATAACAAAGCGTTCGGCCCCATAAAGTATCGTCATTGCATCTACAATGGCTAATGTCAGTGGCAGAATAATTTTAAATGTTGTCCCTTTTCCTACGGTAGATTCGATTTGTACCTCGCCTCCCAGTTCTTGGATGTTAGTTTTCACAACATCCATTCCAACTCCACGACCAGAGACATCGGTTACTAATTCTTTTGTTGAAAATCCGGGAGCAAAAATCAAATTTTGAGCTTCTTTATCTGACAATTTGTTGTCTTTTGAAATAAGACCTTTCTCGATAGCTTTCTTTTTCAGCTTTTCGGGGTTTAGGCCTCCGCCATCATCGGTAACATCGATTATTAAGCGGCCGCTTTGATGATAGGCTCTTAATAGTACGGACCCTTTTGGATCTTTTCCATTTGATTTTCGTAAATCTGCGGTCTCGATTCCATGATCTACGGAATTTCGAATCAAATGTACTAGGGGATCACCGATCCGTTCTAAAATAGATTTATCTATATCTGTATTCTCGCCTTCAATTTTGAAATCGATATCTTTTTTTAGGGCCATTGATGTATCTCGAACGATTCTTTGCATTTTTTGAAAGACAGGTTTAATTGGCACCATTCGAAGACCCATCGAAGTTTCTTGTATCTCTTTACTAACTTTCGAAAGATGTTGGACAATACGCTTTAAGGCTGGCGAATTGAGAAGCATTGACTGCTCTTTTAAGCCGCTTTGGAGTATCACCATTTCTCCTACGGCATTAAGTAAATATTCGATTTTCGACAAGGACACTCTGAGTGATTCATCAACGGGTGTATTTGGCGATTTATTTTTCTCGTTGTTTTTTAATTTTCCTAACCCTGAGTCGAGATTCGTATCCTTTGCATCAACCGTAGTCTCTGGGTCATTGAAAACCGGCTTTGCGGATTCGTCATCTGTTGCGGCCAAACCTACCGATTCAAATACGGGTAAATTTTCTGAAACTACCGTCGGTTCAAACACTTCAATGCTATTTCCAACTTCAGAGTTCGAAGTATCTAAAAAAACGTTTTGTTCATGTGATGATTTTTGTTCGCTATCAGTCTCTGCAGTGAAATTTTGCATTTCTGACAATAGAGCTGAAGAGTCAAATTTTGCTTCTAGGTCTTTCATTAAGTCTTCGATCATTTCACGTACGTGATCGTTGGCTCTGAGTAAAAGATTGATAGCATTCGGAGTAGCGGAAAGCTCCTTATTTTTTATTTTAAGAATAAATGATTCAAATTCATGGGTAAATTCACCGAACTTGTCAAATCCGACTGCTTTAGAAGAACCTTTTAAGTTGTGGGCAAGGCGAAAAATCTTGTTTAAATTGTCTTCGTCGTTTGGATCTACTTCAAGCGCGAGAAAGCACTGCTCAACATCTGAGGCGGCTTGTTTTGCCTCGTCTAAAAATCCAACCTTCAGTTCTCTTTCAAAGTCGTCCACTATAACTCACTTTTTAATATAGATATCGTAGCAGTCTAAACCGACTGCCCCATATCTGGATCGGAATTCGTTTTGGGGACTCAAGTATTGAAATGAGAAAACCTTAAATAAAACTATAGTCCTGGACTAAAGCTTCATAATTGAACGTCCTGAGGAACTTGACTAAAATTTCACAGCTCCAAAACTCAATTAGAGGTCATGACTTTTGAGAAGCAATTTAGAAATCTGGATTGATTCTACGGGTAATGTGGATTGCCTAGATTTGATTCTCTAAAACACTTGCCGATATTATTTTGTTCGGATAAAAATTTTCGAAGCCAAGGACGAAAAATTGACAGTGCCAACTATCTCGGTAAATGAACTTCAAGTTTTAGCGGAAGACTTTCTAAATAAAGTTTTTAATAAAATAAAATTAAAGGAATTTGTAGTCGAACCTCATTGGGATATTGATCATCTTTGCTTTCGTGTTGAGACCGCAGATGAATACGAAGCTTATCGGGACATGTTCTCTCGGCTGGGTGACCTACTTACCGAAATGAACGTGAATGGCCGCCCTATCGCAACGTTTGAACTCCATACGCCAATTCATTATAAAAACTGGTTGATCAAATTGATTGAGTTGCCGGCTCCTAAAAAAGGAAAAATAGTTAAAACTGGGTTTGAACACCTAGAGATGGTCGTAGATGTCTCTTTAGAGGATTTATCGAAACGTTACACAAACTTAGATTGGGATACGTCGGGGTTAGAGAAAACGTTCAATCCGGAATTAGAGTTGGAACTGGGTTCATTTGCGATCAAGTTTCACAATCTATCTCTAAAATCCGTAATTAACTTTGAGAATCGTCCTAAGATGGCGATCTTGGTTTCTGAACTAAATTTACTAGAGATGTTTAAAGACCATCAACCTTTCATCGCGGGAACTGTGCCCCTAGCTGTGGACTTGCCGTCCGCGGATTTAGATCTGCTAGTATGTTTTGCTAGCGTCGGTGACTTTAAACACATGTGCCAACAAGGGTTTGCTTTGCTTCCTGAGTTTGAAATTTCACTTGGTGAAATTAGCAAAATACAGTACTGCCTGTGCCGATTCGACTATCGCGGGATCCCGGTTGAAATATTTTGTTCGTCGCTGTCGACATTTAAACAAAACGGATACTTACATTTCAACAGTGAAGAAAAGATTTTAAAATACGCACCGGCAACGTGGACTCAGCAGATTTTAGATTTAAAAGGGACCGGATTAAAAACAGAGCCGGCATTTGCGCATCTACTACAAAGCGGTGATGTAGATGCC
Organism: uncultured Bdellovibrio sp.; assembly: GCA_964498705.1. Lineage (GTDB taxonomy): Bacteria > Bdellovibrionota > Bdellovibrionia > Bdellovibrionales > Bdellovibrionaceae > UBA2316. The sequence continues at coordinate 12,287 of CAZCHT010000012.1, forward strand.
TATCAATTTATTTTAGATTTACAAAAGAAACCAATTCAGGAACTAAGACGCATTCTTAGATCTAGTCTGAACTAGATCTAAGCTGTCGCCAGTTGCGTGTACATTTGCCATTCTTTAAGGGCAAAATTAAATTCTGATTTTGCTTTTTTGATGTTTAGTTTCATTTCAGCAATTTGAACCTGCAATTCGTTCCAACGTTCTTGGGAAGAATTCTTCCAGTCACGTTTGATAACGGCGTACTCTTCTTTAAATTTCTTAATTTTAACTTGAGTCTCTAAAATTTTAAGTTTCAAATCTTCTAATTTTTCAGCCGAGATGCCTTTAGCTTCAAGCCATTTCGCTTCAGAATTTAGTTTAGCTTTCAAAATTTCTTGAGCTGGAATCGTTTTCAATTTTTTCGCCATGCCGAAAAGATTCATCAATTGGATCATCCATTTAGTAGGATCCCAGTGATACCATTTAATACCGTTACGATAGTCTAACTGAAATTGGTGATGAAAATTATGATAGCCTTCACCATGAGTTAATACGGCTACGATAAAGCTGTCACGAGCTGAAATTTCTTTTGAATACGTTTGCTCACCCAAAGTGTGGCAAAGCGAGTTTACAAAAAATGTACTTTGCTGAGTTAAGAAAATACGTAGTGATCCAAAGATAATCAGCCCACCCAGCGGCGCACCGAAAAACAAGCCAATTAAAATAGGCAAAACAAATCCAGCGCCAATACTCCATAATAAATAATGTTTGTTTTGATGCTGAAGCAGGCGATCTTTTTCTAAATCCGGAGCCTTGATATCTAGATCTACTGAATCTTTGTAAAATAACCAGCCCATGTGGGCATACCAAAAGCCTTTTTTAATACAATAAGGATCTTTTTCTGTATCAATGTGGCTGTGGTGTCGACGATGATCAGATGCCCATTTTAATGCCGGTCCTTGGAACGCAGACGATCCAAAAAACAACAACAAAAATTTCATGAAGGTATTTGTCTCATAACTTCTGTGAGCAAATAGACGATGATATCCAGCGGTGATGCTTAAATTAGTAAGCGCTGCAAATATCAAAAATACAACCCACATGGCTACCGTTGTATCAAAGAAATAAAGATAAATAAAAAATAACGTCAGACCTACAATAGGGTTTAACGTTAGGAACAAGGCCACCGGCCAATCGATTTGCTTTTTAATTTTCATATGTACCGACAGTGTGCCATTAAATGGTCAGTCCATCAATAACTTAAGCCATTCCATCTTACTTTTAGGCACCTGTTCCAGCGGCATAAATAAACCAGTTTTCAGTCCGCTTTCAGTCGCCTTTGTGCCTTGCCATAAATCGCTTTTAAGCTGAACCAATTCTTTTAGAAGTTTAAAGGCTTTTAAATTATTGTTTTTCATTACCTTGATAACTTCAGCCACGGTCACATGCGGAATGGAATCATTCCAGCAATCGTAATCTGTAACCCAACAACATGGCAGGTAGGCCAGTCCAGCTTCACGAGCTAATGCAAACTCAGGAAAGTGGGTCATGCCGATTATATCCGCACCAGCACCGATGTAGGATTTTGATTCTGCCTGAGTGGAAAAATAAGGTCCTTCGATACAAATATAAGTGCCTTTAAAGTGAGTTTGAAAATCAAACTTAGTCGCCACAGTCTTTAGTTTTTGTTCCATAACATCACAGATGGGTTTTGCTAGCGAAACATGGCCGACAATGCCTTCGCCAAGAAAGGTGTGTTTGCGAATTCCCTTTGTTCTATCAATATATTGGCTAGTGATGACCATATCACCGGGTTTAAATTCTTTCTTTAAACTGCCTACTGCGGAAAATGAAACAATAGCTTTAGCGCCATGTTTTTTTAAAGCAAAAATATTAGCGCGAAAGTTCACCTCAGATGGAAGATGTTCGTGATGCTTGCCGTGTCTAGAAATAAATAGACATTCTTGGCCCGCAATTCGTACTTTTTTAAATCCAGTCGCGCAGTCTCCAAATGGCGTCGAGCGATCTAATTCTGCTACAAATTCAAATTCTTCAAAATTTTCAAAACCAGAACCACCGATAATTGCTAACATAAATCTCCCAAATTTTCGTGAGTGATAATTTTATGATCTAAAACCCAAGCTGTTACAAATTCACTTGGTGTAACGTCAAACGACGGGTTGTAAACTTTAGTTCCCTCTGGAGCCCACGTGATTGACTCACTTGAGGAATGAAATCCTGTGACTTCCCTAGGAATACGTTCTTCGATAGGAATAGCGTCTCCGTTTGGGCACTTAGGATCTACCGTCGTGCGCGGACCAACTACGTAAAAAGGAATTCGGTGTAGATGACAGAGGGCCGCAACAGAATAAGTTCCAATTTTATTTGCGAAATCGCCGTTTTTTGCAATGCGATCACAACCCACAAATGCTTTAGATACTTTTCCCTGCTTCATTAAAAATGCGGCCATGGAATCAGTAATTAACGTGAATGGAATTTTCTCTTTTGCTAGTTCCCACGTGGTCAGGCGCGCACCCTGAAGAAGCGGACGAGTTTCATCCACATAAACGTGAATTTTCTTTCCTTGTTGATGAGCTTTCTTAATCGCACCTAGTGCGGTTCCAGAACCTACCGTTGCAAGAGACCCCGTATTACAGTGAGTTAAAATATTATCACCGTCTTTGATAAGCTCAGCACCTAGAGTCGACATACCATCACACAAAGATTGATCTTCATCAAAAATACGAATGGCTTCAGTTACGATTTCAGTCGTTGAGGAGAAATGTTTTAACAGTTGATCTATGTTGTTCATCAAGTTCACAGCCGTTGGGCGTGCGGCTTTCAGTTCTTGAGCATCTTTCTCTAGAGACTTTAAATCCTGCCCACGCAGTGCCTGATGAGCTAAATATAGACTAGCACTGACCCCGATAAGTGGCGCGCCTCGTACGCGCAGAGATTTTATCGCCTCAACCATTTGATCTAAGTTTTCAATTTTTAACCACACCTCTTGTTTAGGTAGCAGAGTTTGATCGATCAGTAGAAATTCAGCCGGCGACCATTTCAAAGACAAGGTGGATAGGGTTTTCATAGATTGTAATTCCCTATTTGTGTACGCAGCTCAAAGAGTTCTTTGATCTCATCTGCCGGAAGCTCTTCTAGATTCATTTTCAAATTTTTTAATTCAATCGCTAGTTTTAAAATATAAGAGATATGCTCGACACGTTCGATACCTCGGTACGCTTCATCTAGAGTTTCACCCCAGGCCACTGCGCCGTGTTTTTGCATAATCAAAACTTTATGATCGGGCAGAAACGGCAAAAGACTATTACCCATTTCATCACTACCCGGTCGGGCGTAAGGAACTATAGGGATTTTACCCGTAGCAAGAATAACCTCAGGAAGACTTTTGTAAGGAAGTTCCTTCATATCACCAAAAGCGAGTGACCAAGCTATAGCATGCGGCGGATGTGCGTGAACAACGGCTTTGGCCGTCGGACAATTTCTGTAAATAGCCAAGTGCAGTTTGCGTTCGCTTGATGGTTTGCCGGAAACAATTTTATTGTCCTGGGTAATCTGTGCGAGTTCCTGATTATCCATGAAGGCTTTGGTTTGACCCGTCGGTGTGATCCAAATAGTTTGATCATTTTCCTTTACGCTGACATTTCCGTCGGCGGCAGCTAACAGATTGCGATCATGTAGGCGCTGGCAAACTTCGATGATTTTATTCTTTATATTTTCCATGGAGACCCTGTAGTAGTCGATCCCACCTAAAAGTCAATTTTTTTGGCCTTTTTCTCTAGGGTTTTAGTGGGCTCGAGGCTTTTTAGGATATGCCCGAAAGACTCCAAATGCTGTAGCTTTGGTTTCCAAAACAAATTCACCCTATTTTGATTAGCTTCGGTGATTTCCCGCTCTCGTAGGGGCTCTGGAATCTCTTGTAATAGCTGCGATAGGCGCTTTTGATTGTTAAGCTCATACGGGTACTTGGCTTCAATCGTTTTAAAGATTTTCTTTGAATCAATCTTGTTTGATTTCATTTCCAAAAACAATGCGATCGATTTTTCAGAATCTACGATGCGTTCTTTAAGATGGTGGATTTCGTGATTTACTAATTCTAGCTGGCGATGAAGATATTTTTTTTCATCCATCAAAAATTCGACATCTAATGAATTAGACTTCGTAAAATGTTTAGAATCTTGATTCAGTAAATCGATAATGCGTGATTTATAGTTCACGATGAACTGATAAACAAAAAAGAATTCAGAATATGAGTCATTTAAGGGAAGGGCGACTAAATCATTTAACGTCTGGATGAGTCCGGCTCGGGTCAGCTTATAGCGGGGCGGGTTTTTACGCCCCATCTTTTTTGCTAATCCGAGCCGGACCATATTCTGTAGGCTTCGCATTACTTGTGTATTGTGAAGGGGGAAGGGCTCGCTATTTATCTTCACAAACACCCAATTCGAAAACAAATCCATATAGAACCGTACTTCTCGCTGCCGAAAGCCATCTAGTGTCGAGCTAGAGTGAGCGGCCAAGACGGAAGCATAAAAGTACTTTGAGTTCATTTATAAATTACAATGTAACTAAAATTATAAATCAATAAAAATCTTCGTTTATATATGAAAATAGTTATGCACATATCCACATGTTACATTGTAACACAAATATCCACATTTCCACATCTAGGCGGTGTATTCTTTTTTCATGGAGGATACATGGATTCACATAAAGTAAATAATCGCGCAGGTATCAAATCGATACTTCGTTATGTAGGGCTATTTTCGGTGTTGCTGTCAGGTATTACATTTATGGTGCAAGGCTGGAACGAGTTAACGGGCCTAAACAGATACCTTTCATTTTTTGCTTTTGTGGCTGTTCTTGCTGGTCTTTCATTTTTGTTCCAGCGTCAATTTAGCGACAAACTGACGGCAAAGATATTCGCGGTACTTTCTGCACTAGGGATAACAACTTTAGTTTCGCAAATTGGATCTATCGTTTATTCCTCGGTTAAACCAGGCGTTGTCTCGGTCCCCGAGGTTTTTCGTTCCGTGATTCCTGCGGCTGATTTCATGGTAATCGGCGTGGTCACCGGGCTGGCATTAATACCAATTGCACTACTCGGATTTAATTCCCTTCTTAAATCACGATTTGTAGAGTCGGCACTGTTGTATATCGCACTTAATGCCCTACTCATCATTCCGCTCAGAGATCCCGCTTGGAATTCGTTGCTACTATTATCACAATTCCTAATCCTATTTTGGGGCTACAAGCGATTAAATATTCAATTGGCCATAGAGGATCGCTGGAATCGAATTGGCTTCTTTGGTTTATTGAGTGCGCCGATTCTGACTTTGATGATCCGCTCGTTGTTCTATCCGGTAAATGAATACTATTTTGCAACTTTGTTTGGCGTTCTTGGGCTAGCACTTGTGTTTGTTCCCGCAAAGCCAGTTAGCCGCGATGAAAAAGAAGTCGCCTCTCTGTTTACTGGTATTGGTTATTTCTCATTGATGGGATCTTGGTGGTTTTTTATCGAACACACTTATTTCTTGTATTTACGTCGACCGGAAATTGAAGCGATGTTTAGTTTGCTATTTCCCTATATTCTGTTTGGTGGAATGGCTTTGATTTCCTACCTAGTTTATCGTGCAAAAGACAGCGAGTATGAATTCTATAAGGACGGCATCATATTCTGGATCAATGTGGCGATTTGTCATTCCGTTTTGAATACGTGCAAGTTTGAAACTCATGCGATAGGGATTTTGATTGCAGCAGGACTGTGTGTGAACGCATATCGACAGCATTATAAATGGTTACTGTTAATGAGTGTCCTTAACGTGATTCTTTGCCTGACGTACTATTTTGATTTTATTACGGAGCTTTATCGAAAATCTCCGTGGTTATTTTACGCGATTGTGGGAATAGGTCTTATTCTGATTTCGGCGTTTTACGATAGAATCATTAAGTTTACCGAACTTCTTCGTACTCGACGGAATTCCCCTCGAGATCGCGAAGTACCTTCGCATCCGGAGCGTTAAAAGTCTTTTTAGCTGCCGCCGTGGCAGCGCCAGGGCCCAAGTCAGGACGTTTTAATTTAAACGTCTTGCTGATGCGAGCTTCCCGCGGAGAATTCAGGTCGACTCCAGATGATACACGAAAGAAATCTTCCGTAAGCTCGATACGCTCAACGCCAAATCCCGTTACGTCGCCCAGCATGTTGGCAAGAAATCGCTGAATCAGGCTGAAGGTTTCAAAATAGACATCAACAAATGGAATATAGCGAAAGATCTGAATGAAGAACATTTTGATCTCGCCAATGCCTAGCAATGTCGCTGGAACCGGTTTTACTTTTAACTGTGGATCGTAAAACAAGTTACCGACAAAGGTGCCAAGGTTAGGAGGATCTAAATGATAGCCACGTAAGAAATAGATCGTTAGGTGGGATTCTTCTTTTTTATCACTGTAGTGAGCGCAAACGTATAAAACGATGCGGTCCTTGGTAATGTCAAATCCAAGAATAGGAAGTGGAATAACAGAGAAAAAGTCATCATTCTGCGGTCGGAAGAATCCCTCAAAGGTTCCATAGAATTTCTTTACGCCTTGTTTAGTTTCGAATTCAAATTCTGATTGTAACGGAATATTTTTAGGCATTGAAGATTTCAAGGCCGCGATCTTTTTCGTAACAGTGGTGCCAAAATCATTTAGCTCGTGAGGTTGCAGACTGCAACCCGTTTCGAACGAGAAACTATATTGAGACAACGATAAAATAGAAAAAATAACAAGGTATAAGGATTTCATGGGATAGCTGGTCCTTCCGAGTCTTTACCTTTATGCTCAAGTGAACCTTTGAAGCAAGTGCCGCGGTCAGTTTTGAGTTCGGGATCTGCGACAAGATTGTAGTTTGTAAGCATCGAAACTTGAATAGATTCTTGATTTCCGTTTTGTACAATAGCTGTAACTTTATAAGCGCGTTTTTTATTCAAATAAAATGGGGTCGTTGCATGCAGCGAAATTTTCTCCGCTGCAAAGCCGTCGATGTTATTTAGGATAAAATATTCAGAAATCTTTCGTCCTTTAGGAATAGTGATCGAGATTTCGCCAATGAAGTTTCCCAAATCACGATCTGTTGGATCACTAACATCACAGGTTGACTTACCACCAACAGAAGCCACTCGGTTTGCTTTTTTTGTCAAATAACCAAAAAAGTTTTCAAAAGACAAAAATAAAAACTCGCCGCCAAGCTTAAATAGCCCATTATGGGAATTTTTCCACTCCAGCATTAAAGGAGGTAAATACTGACCTTTTTCATTTAAAACCCACAACCAAATACGGCTGATTTTTTTCTGTTCAAATGTATATTTAGCAGATTCATAGATACAAGCGCCTACACCGGGAAAGTTAACTGGAGCGCCATTTTCTAGGCGGCACGCATGCACTCGTATACCAACGTCATTCAGCATCTTATCAATGTCCACAATAGATGACTGAATGAACTGATAGGTCTTACTGGCCTCATCATAGCCAGTAGGCGGCGCATCGGCAGATGTCGTCGGTGCCGCTAGTAAAAGCGGCGATAAAAAAAGAGTGGCTAGAAGCCAGCTCAAAGATTTCATCGATATACCTATTGCTTTTTAGATCTTAATTTAAAGCTACCATCGAATTTAACTTCTGCTTTTGAATCAAATGCGCCAGAGAATTCGCATGTAGCTGGCTTCATGACAGTCTTGTCTGGAGTTTCGATATCAAATGCACTTTTCCACGCAGTACAGTTCCCTTTAAATGTGAATTTCCCATCAGCCAGCTTTGGATCGAAATCAACATTGATGTCTTTGATACGCATGTCGAACATTCCAAAATTTTTGCTATTTACAGAAATATCTAATAATTTCTTATCATCTAAAGTGTTACAGAAATCGTTATTTAAAGAATAGCTTTGGCAAAAACGAACGGTTAGTTTCATTTTACCACCGGTATCTGTTTTAACTTTAGAAACAACGTACATTTCTTTAGTTGAAAAGCGAATAGCCGGAATTACATTCTTAACTTGAGGATTTGTTTTAGCTTCATCAACAAAGCTATATAATAGTTGGTCTTTAAATTTAATCATTGCCGAGATATCTAAATATTTAAATTCGATGGCAGTTTTACTCTCTTCTTCACCTTTCTTTTGGATCACTTTCACGCCCAGATCGATATCGAAATCAAGTCTAGCCAGAACAATTTGATTCAGAATTGCGATGAGCGCTGAATTGGACGCGGCATCTTGCGCATCATTTTTTGCTTCAACTTGAGTTTTATCTATCTTAGCAGTCGGTTTCTTTACTGTTGGAGTCCCGTCTGCTGCTCTGCTTACTAGGGGTGCAGACGCAATTAAACCGGCGATAAAAAGTTTAGAGAATACATTTTTCATAAAGCCTCGCAAAAATATTTTGACCCGTAGTATATCTTATTAAGTTAGTTTTGTGTGATAATTCTTTCAGGGAAACATATGATTTCCTGCCGTTAAATGTTCTTGTGTCAACATAGTAGACACTAAAAACTGTCACAGTGAAAAAACATATTACAGTTTGCGATCGCCATGCTTCTGTGTAATGATTTTCTCAGATGCGCTCACCTCTACTTATTGCATTTTTATTTCTAATGGCACTCTCGATGGCGGTTGTACTGGCCGTTCCCAATTTCAAAAAGAAATTTAAAGAATATTTTGTATCAGAACATCGCACGATTCTTGGTAAAGTAGTTGGTAGTTTAAGTCCCGGTTCGGAACCGTATGTGATTTTGAAAATCAAACAGAAAGAAAACATATTCGTAGAAATCTACAAAGAAGATCCGAAAACAGAAACATTGCAGTTTTTGCAAAAATTAGATCTTGGCCAGAAAAAGGAAGGTCATTTCACCTTTAAAGGTGAGGCTACAAACCTGGTATTTACAAATATAGACAATGACGAGAACCTTGAAATATTGGTTCCTGTGTTCGACTCCGAGATGACAGCACGCTTGTATACGGTAAAATATAATGAATCGATAATGCAGTTCGAAGTCCTTAATTCGAATTAGTTACTTGCGATTTGCATGCCCCACCTTTGTCTAAGTACTGGCTCACCGGACTTAGATAAAGAAGATCTCAAATTGGCATTTCAAAATTCAATTTCGGCACGGCGGGATTTATCATTAGAGTATGATAGAATTCTCTCACCTTTATAAGTCTTACGACAAAAAAATACATGCTTTGAAGGATATTAACTTAAAAATAGATTCTGGAGAGTTTGTATTTTTAACGGGTCCATCTGGTGCCGGAAAATCGACTTTTTTTAAAATGATTACCGGCTATGACAATCCAACGTCCGGAAAAATTACAGTTGGAAATTTTGATTTAAATGCGATTAAAGAAAACGATCTTGCCACCTATCGCCGAAAACTAGGAATCGTTTTTCAAGATTTCAAATTGCTTCCTGATCGCACGGTTTATGAAAATGTCTGTCTGCCTTTAAGAATTCAAAAGCATCACGAAACGTTCATTAAGAAACGCGCTCTAGAGGTGTTAGACCTAGTTGGTTTGTCAGAAAAAATCGAACAGTTTCCAGAATACCTTTCTGGCGGGGAACAACAGAGAACAGCTATTGCTAGAGCCATCATTCACCAACCAGGTGTTCTGATTGCCGATGAGCCGACGGGTAACCTTGATCCAGAGATGAGCAGCAAGATAATTGATGTATTTGAGAAAGTTTGCGCACAAGGCACTACAGTAGTTATAGCCACGCATGATCACGAATTAGTAAAACGTAAAAACAAAAAAGTAATCGAGCTTATGAACGGCGCGGTTCACAGAATGAGCTTATGAAAGAATATAAACAAAAATCGATTCAGCGAATAACTGCTATTTCAATTATCGGCGCCACATTTGCCGTAATCTTGGGATTCTACTTACTATCAAAGAACATTAGTCATATTTTATCCATCTGGGGTGAGAGCAACAAATTGATTGTCTATCTAGATAGTGATTCTGAAGACTATATCCGCCGCTCGACACAATTGCGCCTTGAGAAGAACACTCTAGTGGATAAAGTGGTATTCTTCTCTAAAGAGCAGGCGATTGCTGATTTCAATGCCCAAATATCGGGCTACATGTCAGGTATACAAAACGATGGCGCCCTACTGCAGGTAATCCCACCCTACTTTGAAGTCTATTTGAAAACCGAAGGAACACTTGAAGAACTCAATGCTAAAGCCAAAGCGATGGCCTTAGAGGTACGCGAGTGGAATGGGGTTGAGGATGTATCCAATGGTTCGTTATGGACTGAAAAGTATTCGCGTTTGAGTCAATCGGTAAACGCGTTCTTCGTGTTTCTAGGATTGATTCTGTTTGCCCTATCATTTTTCGTGGTTTCAAGTTCAATCAAATCGCACCTTTTTCAACGTGCTAAAGAGATCGAAATCCTAGAAATGATAGGCGCTACTAAGTTTTATATTCAGCGACCTATTTTTATCGAAAGTTTAGGCATAATAGCCATCGCTTTTGTTATAGGACTGGGAGTTAACTCGGCCTTGTTCTTTTATTTCAATTCTTTCTTTGAGAACCAGCTCAAGCTTTTAAACCTGAATCAAGTTTTTCAGTTTTTTAATGTCTTTGAGTTAATCATCGCCTTTGGCGTTTCTATCGGCATGGGTCTTTTGGTAACACGATTAACGTTTAGTCGTCTGTATCGGTTCCGCCGCGCATGAGATGGATTTTAGCGCTTTTCTTTTTTAGTTCATATGCTTTCTGTGCCGCTGAGGTTGATATTCAAAAACGTGTGGCACTTAAGCAAAACAAGCTGATGAACATCGAAATTAAGCAAGATGCTTTGCTGCGTGATCTAATAACTATCAATAAGAAAATTAAATCACAAACCACAAAGATGGCTAACGTTCAAAAAGAAGTCGAAATTATTAATGCTGAAATCGACAGGCAGAAATTAGAAATCAAAACTATGTCAAAACAGCTTGTAGAATCAAAGAAGCGATTGACGACAAAGATCAAAGCGATTTCAAAGATTAAATCTGGCAACCTACTACAGGTGGCATTGGTGCATTCAAATCTGGCAGATATTGAAAAAAGTGTAAAGATGATGGGAATTATCGCAAGCTATGATGTTCAATTCATCAATGACTACTACGAGAAAAAATTAGAACTTGGGCGTAGTATAAAAAATTTGAACTCGCGTAATGAGGTGCTTAAGAAAAAAGAGGCTCACCTTGCAGAGCAAAAATTAATTCTCGAAAAAGATTCAGCGTCCCGTGTGGCTTGGCTAGAACAGGTAAAAAAGACAAAAATGTTTACCGAAACTGAAATTGGAAAAATGCGAAAAAATAAAAATAACTCTGAGTTCGAAGATCTAGGGGTATTTGATATTTTCTCGAAAGAAACGATTGTTAAAAACAAAGGATTACTGAAACCGCCAATGCAGGGCGAACTATCAGATGCTTATGGGGTTAACGTTTCTGATTCAGTTATCGTAAATAGCTCTGGTATCTTTTTAGCATCGACAAATATTCAGGGAATAAAAGCTTTGTTCAACGCGGAAGTTGTATTTTCTGGCACAATTGATGGTCTTGGAAAAGTCGTGATTCTAGATCATGGCGACAACTACTATTCTGTATACGGTAATTTAAATAATATAACAGTTAAGACAAAACAAGTAGTTCGAACAGGACAAATGATCGCACAAAGCGATTTTAGTCCGCTATTTGGAAGCAATGGATTGTATTTTGAAATAAGACATTACTCGCAGTCGCTCAACCCCCGAGATTGGATAAGGAGTTTTCATGAAAGCAACTAGAACCACACTATTTAAATGCGTACTAGGCATACTGGCGGTATCATCCGTTTTCCTAGTTTCGTCAGCGCAAGAGCGATACACTGAGTTGCAAAACTTCAGCAAAGTTCTGAATTTAATTCAGCAATACTATGTTGAAGAGGTTGATACGAAAAAGCTGATCCAAGGCGCAATAAAGGGAATGCTAAAAGAACTTGATCCACACACCAGTTTCATGGCTGCTGATGTATTTAAAGAGTTTGAAACAGAAACCAGCGGTGAATTCGGTGGTCTTGGGATCGAGATGTCTATTCAAAATGGAGTGTTAACGATTATTTCTCCAATTGAAGATACCCCAGCCTGGATTGCGGGTGTTAAGCCAGGCGATAAGGTCATTGCGATCGATAAAAAATCTACAAAAGGTTTAAGCCTTGTTGAAGCCTCACAATATATTCGTGGAAAGAACGGCACTAAGGTTGTTTTAAAAATAGTGCGCGAATCTAGTCCAAATCCGATCGATATTACAATCACACGCGGCCAAGTTAAAATTAAATCGGTTAAATATACAGATATGGAAGACGGTTATGCGTATGTGCGCGTAACTAGCTTCATTGAAAACACTGCGAAAGATTTAGAAAAAGCCCTAGATAAGCACGTTGAAAAACATAAAAAAATTGAAGGTCTAATTATCGATTTGCGCAGAAATCCAGGTGGCCTGCTTGATCAAGCGATAAAAGTAAGCGACTTGTTCCTTGCTGATGGCGTGATCGTAAGCACGATCGGTAGAAATAAAAAAGAAAAAGAAGTTTCAGTGGCAACCAAAAAAGCTAAGTTCAAAGATTGCCCGATCATCGTTTTAGTAAATGAATACTCTGCGAGTGCAAGTGAGATCGTTTCTGGTGCTCTTCAAGATAACAAACGTGCATTGATCGCCGGAGAGCGCACGTTCGGTAAAGGATCAGTGCAATCGATCGTTAAGCTTCCTGATGGTAGTGGTTTGAAATTAACAGTGGCCCGTTACTACACCCCACGAGGCGTTTCTATCCAAGCAGAAGGAATTAAGCCAGATATCGAAATTGAAGATATCGAAGCCGAAGCATTTGCTAAGGCTATCATTAAACAAAAAGGTTCACGTGAAAAAGATATCCAAGGTCACTTAAAAGGCGACCGTGAAGATCAAGAGGATGCGGCAGAAGGTGATAAAAAACAAAATATCAGCAGCAACGCCACTTCTTGGTGGAACGACGTAACTGCAAGCAAGGATGAAAACTTGTCGCCTAAAATGAAAATGCTTAAAAATGATTTTCAAGTGTATCAAACTTTCAATTACTTGAAGACATGGAAGAGCTTAAAAGGTATCACTAGATAATGAAGATTATCACTCTACTGGTTTTATTTTTTGTATGTGGAATGGCTCTAGTAAATGCGGAGCCATCGAGTTCATCATCAAAAAAAGATCAGAAAAAGACAAAGGATACAAATATCGTGAAAAACATAGTTGAATCAAGCAAAGCAAAAAAAGACGGTGAAGTTTGTGAGCTACCTAAAACAGACGCTGAACTAAGAAAACTTTTATCGCCAGAGCAATATCGAATCATGAAAGAGAACGGAACCGAGCGCCCGTTCGAGAACAAATATTGGAATAATAAACATCCTGGAATTTACGTAGACTTAATTTCTAACGAGGCGCTTTTTAGCTCTAAAGATAAATTTGACTCCAATTCGGGCTGGCCAAGTTTCTCGAAGCCGATTAAAGACGAGCGCGTTGTAGAAAAGAAAGACGCTACTCACGGGATGACAAGAACAGAAGTGCGATCTAAAACAGCGGATGCTCATTTGGGTCATGTTTTTGATGACGGACCTGCGGATGCTGGCGGTTTGCGATTCTGCATAAATTCGGCAGCCCTTAAATTTGTTCCATTGGAAAAAATGGAAGAAATGGGTTACGACAAATTTCTTCCCCTATTCGACAAGAAAGACTGGGAAAAAGCAAATAAAGAGCCCTATAAAAACTAATTAGATACCTTTGAAAACTAATAAAAGACTAATTCAGATATATACCCTGGCCCAAGGCGATGCGCTTTGGGATATTGGCTGTGATCATTCATTGCTAGCTCTTATGAACTTGCGAGAGAAAAAATTCTCGAAAGTCTATTGCGTAGATAAATCCAAATCCTCACTAGAGAAAATAAACCAAAAAATCAGAGTTATTGATCCCTTGCGAATTGAGGTGATTCAGTCCGACGGTTGTTTGTTGAACTGGAAAGATGTCAGTGGCACGGTTGTGATCGCTGGAGTTGGTGGTAATACAGTATTAAAAGTCGTTGAGTCTTGCCCCGAAAAATACCGCAAGCGATTGACATGGGTTTTAAATCCTTTCACCAGTGTGGATAAATTTTTAAAAGAAATTGTTCAATTCTTGCCAGAGACTTCGATGGAACGTTATGAAGCCAAGGAAAATGGTCGCGTTCGTCACATATTTAGATACCTCGCAACTGAATAAATTAAAGGCTAGTTGTGAGTTTGAACAATTCTATCTATCCAATTTGTGATTTTATCTTTACGCAAGCGCTGATCCAAAAGGTGTGCTGGTAATTTCTCCGGGACAAGGGGAACCAGCTTTGAAATACGCTGAGCTTGTTTATGATTTGAAAGATACTGGATACGATATTTTTGTTATTGATCACCGTGGCCAAGGAGCTTCAGATCGACACGGCACCTTATCCCGAAGTTTTAGCGTTGGGTTTAGCTAATGCCCTGACTGCCATCGGGAGGTTTAAAAGCTATGCGCCTGAACAAAAACCATACGATCCGGATGAAAAATTTGCAGATCAAGATACTACTCACAGTTGGCTTCGTTTTCGTTTAGAACAAGAGCTATGGAAGATTTACCCGCAGCTGCCGCATGGTGGCACTACGGTCGGATGGGTGAAATCACGCGGTCAGAACCAAATATGCGCAGGTAGGCGCACATAAAATCTCTTCTTTAAAGGTGAATAAACTTTAGACGATATTTTCCGGGCGCCGTAAATGGTCATTTTGTCTAAATGTCTACAGTAGCATATCAAAATAGCTTAACGTACAACGTGGACTCGTGAGGCAATATATATGAGAAATCAAATTCGCAGTTTGCAAACAGTCATGTTCTTTCTTTTTGTGGTGCTAGGCTTAAACGCTTCCACTAGCCCTACTCAACACGATGCAATTTCTTATGATATCACCGAAGGAAAAATTCAAGCCGCTGAAGCGGATGGTCTTTTAAAAAAGCAAATGAATCAAGCTCAGCAAGATTTTACTGAGATGAATATTCGCTTTGATGCTTTGGCAATGGAGCTTGAACCTACAGGTGATTCGCCTCGTTTATCTGGATTATCGCAAGTTCTTTACGTTTATGATCAAGACGTTAAAGCTGTGAAGCTTTATCAGTTAGATCAAAAACAACAGAAAGCATTCTTTGCTCATTTAGCTTCATTGAAAAAAGAATTCTATACGGCACTAGCTGTCGTCACTAATCAAAAGTAGCTGTTACCATTGTACTACTTTGGTAGTAACACTTCAGTCTACGTCTTGGGAGTTTTCGTCGAGGTCAGACAACTGCATTCATGTTGCTGCCGCAAGTGCTAGACTAGACGCGGCTCTTAAGTCTAGCTGATTGGATTTTAGTCTGGCTAGTTCCTGGATCTTCATCCTGAAAAAATCCGTTAAAAAATAAACAAAGACTCAAGAATAGGAAAAAATTGCTCTTCATTTTCCAAAACTATACTGAGGTCCCGTTTAGGCCAGGCAAAAATTACCCGTATAGGTAGGTACAACACAACATACCTTAACGGAGGGTAACTAAATGGGAATGAGAGTATCGACAAACATCGCGTCTATAAATGCACAGAGACAATTATCAGGTAGCCAAAAGTCGATTCAAAAATCGATGCAGCAGCTAGCCTCAGGAAGCCGAATCAATATCGCAGCTGACGATGCTGCGGGATTAGCGATTTCTGAAAACTTGAAAGCATCAGCAAGATCAGCTGCACAAGCAAAACGTAATGCGAGTGATGGTATCTCGATGATCCAAACTGCAGAGGGTGGATTAAACGAAATTTCAAACATCGTAGTTCGTTTACGTGAACTAGGAATTCAAGCGTCTTCTGACACTGTAGGTGAGACAGAACGCGGTTTCCTAAATAAAGAGGTCGTTCAATTAAAAAGTGAGATGCAACGTATCTCTAACGTAACTACTTGGGGAAAAACAAAACTTCTAGATGGATCAACTCCAACATTTGATTTCCAAGTCGGTTTATATAATGACAAAGAAAATAGCGTAATATCTTTTGATTCTTCAGAAAATGAAGCGACACTATCTGCATTAGGTTTAGATAGCGTTGATTTTTCAACTAAAGAAGGCGCACAAGATGCACTAGATAGTTTAGACAGCGCTTTAAGTGGCGTAAATGGAATGCGCGCTAATTTAGGTGCGATTCAAAATAGATTGTACTCAACAGTTGATAACTTAGGTGTACAAGAAGAGAATATCTTGTCTGCGAACAGCCGAATCCGCGATACAGACGTAGCGCAAGCTTCTTCTGAAATGGTAAGAAATAACATCTTATTACAAGCCGGTACTTCGACTCTGGCACAGGCAAATTCTAATAATCAAATGGCTTTAAAACTTATCGGTTAACCCATAGCTGGTAAGGTTACTGTTACGAACTCCGTTGCTAGCGCCGGGTGGTCTGGCGCTAGTTTTTAAATGCGGAGATTGAGAAAGAGAGTCTGGAACAAAATTCCAAACTCTAAGAGTAGATACTAATTTTCTTCGTTTTTTAGGTCTTTGCCGGAAACTTCTTTGATTTTTACAGTTTCCATTAGCTTCTTGATAACGTTCTCTTCAGTGATTTGATACGTTAGTCGGCTAAGAGTATCTTGTTTAGAATAGAATTCGCGAATGCGAGCTTCTTCAATACCTGTTTGAGCCGCGTATTCCGCAAATTTGCGGTCTAAATCATCAGCTTTGCAGATTAGGTCATATTTCTTACCGATAGCATCGATTAAGAAACTAGACTGAATCATCTCGCCAGCTGTTTTTTCAAAATCAGAATCCCATTTAGCAATGTATTCAGTCATAGTTGCATCGTCCATTTGCTGTTGGCCCATACGTTTTTTGAAATCTTCAATTAACATATTTTTTTGGTCTTTAAGTAAAGACGCGGGAACGTCTACCGGATTTTCTTTAACTAATGCTTTTAATAAGCGATTTTTGAAAGCGTCATCAATACGTTTGATTTCTGAACCTTCAAGGTCGTTACGAACCACTTTACGGAATTCTTCTACTGAACCAACACCTGAACCAGTTGATTTGATGAATTCATCGTTAATTTCTGGAAGTATTTTTGCTTTTAGTGAGTTCAATTTAACTTTGAAAGTAACAGATTTACCTTCAAGTTCTTTTGCGTGGTATGGAGTTGGGAATTTTAAATTAAGCGTTTTTTCTTCGCCAGTTTTCATTCCAACAACACCTTCTTCAAAACCTTCGATGAATTGTTTTGAACCAAGTTCTAATTGTTGGTCAGTGCCCGATCCGTTTTCTAAGGGAGCGCCGTCCACTTCACCACTGAAATCGATAACAGAAAAATCGCCCATTTTAGCAGCGCGGTTTTCAGTTACTACTTCAAAAGTTGCACGAGAGTTTTGGATATTTTTGATAACTTCATCGATTTTGTCTTCAGAAAATTCTAATTTTTCTTTTTCAACAGTTAGGTTTTCGTATTTTTTCAAATTTACATCTGGGCGGATATCAAAAACAGCAGAAAAGTTGAATTCTTTATTTTCGTGAAGATCATCGAATTCAAATTCAGGGTAAGAAACAGGTTCTAATTTGTGCTCTGACAGAGCTATAGAGTAGTGTTTTTGAATTAGATCTTGGATAACGTCTTGTTTAACTCGGCTTTGATAAAGACTTTTAATCGTAGTCATTGGGGCTTTGCCCTTTCTGAAGCCTTTAATTGTAACTTCAGACTGAATATCTCTATAAACCTTGTCAAAACTAGTTTGAATATCTGTAACTGGCACAGCCACGTTAAGCTTGCGTTGCAAAGATGTCACTTTTTCCACGTTTGATTTCATGAAAAACTCCTGTATTTTATGAGTATGTGTTGAAACGGTCGGATACTAGGTGACAGGTTGAAGAAAATCAAGCACTTATGCTAGTTCTTTCGAGGCAGGATAATTAATGCAAAAAATAGTTTTTGTTACCGGAAAAGGCGGCGTGGGTAAGTCGGTTTATGCGGCGGCTTTAGCTCAGAAATATTCTTTGGAGGGTAAACGTACTCTTTTAGTGGAATTAGGTGACGAAAGTTTTTTTAAAACCTTCTTTGGGCTACCTCAAGTTCAATATACGCCAACTAAAACCCAAAATGGCTTTGAAGTGGCTTTATGGTCAGGATCTGAGGCACTTAAAGAGTATGCTCTGCATTTATTAAAATCCGAGGCTGTTTATCGCCTGTTTTTCGAAAATAAGGTCAGCCGTGCGTTGATTCAAATTGCCCCGGGACTGCCGGAACTAGCGATTTTAGGGAAAATTACATCGGGTCCCAGAAACCACGGTCCGTCGTCTCCGCACGATGTGATTGTTGTTGATGCATTTGCTACTGGGCATTTCCTGGCTTTGATTCGGGCTCCAAAAGGGATGGCTCAGGCTATTAGTTTTGGCCCAATGGGTGAGCAAAGCCGCAGCATTATGAAAACTGCCGAAGACGCGGCGGTTTGTGAGTATCATATCGTGACTCTAGCCGAAGAACTTCCTATCAAAGAAACTATCGAGCTCTACGATCAGCTTAAAACTGAATTTAATATTTCTGCCGATATCATTCTAAATAAAAAGCTGAATACGCGGCTGCAATCCAGCGAACTGAATTCAGGAAATAATGAATTTGTAAAATACGTTAAAGAAACTTTGGTGCGTGAAGAAGATGCTCGTACGCGTTTGAAAGAAAGAAATCTGAATCCCTCAGAAGTTCCATTTATTTACGACAAGACCTCGTACGAATTGATTGAACAAATTGCTGCGGGGATAAAACTATGAAATCAACTCAAGTCGTAGTTTGCATTGGTTGTGGTGGAGTTGGGAAAACCACAGTATCAGCTTCGTTAGGCTATATGTTAGCCGATCAAGGCTACAAGACACTGGTTTTAACAATTGATCCTGCAAAACGTTTAGCAACAACCTTAGGGATCGAGGGAACGAAAGAGATCACTGAGGTTCCTGGTGTTCAACTTAAAGGAAAATTATTTGCCTCGGTCATTGATCATCAAACCGTGTTTAACGATTTCATCAAACGCGCCTCGGGTGCGGGTGCTGACGTCACGCCAATTTTTAGAAATAAACTGTATCAACAAATGTCTACGACTCTCAGTGGTTCTCAAGAATTTACGGCATTAGAAAAACTCTACAGTGCCTATGAGAGCGGCGAATACGATTGGATCGTATTGGACACGCCACCATCGAAACACGCCGTTGATTTCTTAAACGCCCCTCAAAAATTAGCGGCCTTATTTAATGATAGTGTGGCCAAATGGTTCCGTAATGCTGACGGTAAGGGCGGCTTGTTAAGCCAAATTATATCTACGGGTACCCGTCAAGTGATTCAAATTTTAGAATCGCTTACGGGTTCTGAGTTTGTTAAGGAGCTCAGATTATTCTTTTCCTACATTCATTCATGGCAAGATAAATTAGAAAATCGAATCGTTCAGGTTCATAAATTACTTGTCAGCTCAAATACTCAGTTTTTCTTAATATCAAGTTTGGATGAAGTTAAAATGACGGAAGCATTGAGCTTAGGACAGGAAGTTCGCAAACAAGGCTTTCCACTAAATAAAATCATCATCAATAAATCGCGGTTTGAAAAAACATTCGATTTTAATTTAGGTCCAGGTGATGTGCAAACACCGGAAGCTTTAAAAGAATTAGAGCAATTTAAAGGTTCTTTTAAGAGCTACATCGCCCACCGAGAGGAACTGTTACATAAATTTGAAAACTCTGTAGCGAACAGAATAGATTTGGTCTCGCTAAAAGAATACCTCGACCCTATTTCGGATACCGATAATCTGAAATTGATTGCTTTTGACCTGAGTCAAAAAATAAAATTGTAGTGGGAAGGCGAAATGAGTTTTAAATCCAAAGTTACTAGTTCTATCTGTTTAGCTTTATGTTTTTTATTTTTAAGCTGCGTATCTAAAGAGACAGCCAAAGAAGAGCCCATTTTGCCCGATACGTCACAAGCCGATGCTCAAGAATTAGATAAAATTTTTCTTCTTGAAGATAACTCTGCATTTGAAACAAAAAAAGACGCGTACATCAAGGCTCACCCAAACTCAATATATGTTCAATACGTGCAATTACTTTCAAGCAAAATGTATTTGAAAAAAAGCATGTTGACCGAGGCACTGGCGGCAAATACGGAAGTGCAAAATAAAACGTTTAACGCCAACAAAGAAATATACTACTTAGCATTGTTCGAAAGTGCCGATATTTACGAAGCTCAGGAGAAATACGACAAATCTCTAGCGGCCTTGGTAGAAGCTGAAAAAAACAAAGGGTATTTGCCAGCGAAAAAGCGACTTTTTGAATTGCCGTTAAAATTGTCAGTGGCCTACTCGCGCTTAAATTTAACCGAACTTACGTTTAAATATATTAAAGAGACTCAGAGCGGCCTTAATGAATATTTGAAAATGGAAGCGCTAGATAATGCGGCTTTGGCTAAGTTATATTTAGAAATTGGCGGCGGACTAACTCAATGGCAGTCGAATGATTTTTCTTTGGAGCTGAGAAAATTCGTGATGACGTATAAATTTTTAGTTTATTCTATGAACCGCAATGACACGGCCTTTTCTGAAAAAGCCCAAAAAAAATTAAGGGCACAAATTCAATGGATTTGGAATTTAAGCCAAACTCAACGTACAGCGCCCGATTTTGATCGCTTAGAGGAAGAGAAAGCTCAGTTTCTGAAAATGACGGAGTTTTCTAAGTTGCTCAACTCAATTAAAATGTTCGAGCCTTTAGACGGCCAAAAGAAATCGCCTTTGCAGGAAGAGTTTTTCTCATACGTCGAACAAGTTCAGGATGTTGTACTCGAAAAAATATTTGCTCAGTACAAATACACTCCACCGACTCAAGAGTCCTTCAGGCACCAAATATTTCGCGAAAATTTAACGATTGAAAATTTGGAAAATCAATACAAGTAAGGAAACGCTCATGACCTATACACGTACGGAACTTCACCAGCAGATCTTGTCGAAAAAGAACGCGGTTTGCGATTGGTTCCAATCGAAATCTAAAAATGCATTCATTCCTATCTATTCAAGTTATGATGTGCGTGATGCGGGTTATAAGGTAGCCAATGTGGATGCTAATATTTACCCTGCAGGATTTAATAATATTTGCCCTACAGATAAAGAAACAAGTATCGATTTAATGCGAAAGTATTTAGAGGCTAGATATGGTAAGGACCTAAAACGTATCTTGCTGGTGACGGAAGAACATACCGCCAATGCGTATTACTGGGACAACGTTGTTACGATCAAAGATTTAATGGAAAGTGCGGGGAAGCAAGTTCGAGTCGGTTTTGGAACTAAACTGCCTGAGCCAATCACAGTGAAAAGCGCTAACGGACACAGTGTTTTAGTTGAGTCTGCGTGGGGTGATTCATCATTAATTAAAGAATTCAATCCGCAAATTATTGTGAGCAATAACGATTTCTCGGAAGCGCATGCAGATTGGGCGTCTACAGTAAATTTACCAATCAATCCTCCTCGTGAGTTAGGTTGGTATCAACGTAAGAAAAGTGACTATTTCAAATATTACAATGAATTGGTTGGCGAATTCGCTAGTGTCGCTGGTGTAGATCCTTTTGTTTTCCAAGTGAAAACGGAGTATTTTCCACATTTTGATATTAATTCTGAAGACTCTCGTAAAGAATTATCTGCTTCAGTAGATAAATTTTTAAAAGACCTCGAAGCTGACTATCAAAGACGTGGTATTACACAAAAACCATTCGCATTCGTAAAAAACAATGCCGGAACATACGGGTTAGCAGTTATCCGAGTCCAATCGGCAGCCGAAATTTTAGAGTGGACGTACAAAGCGCGCAAGAAAATGAAAGCAGCAAAAGGCGGCCGTGACGTCGAAGAAGTGATTATCCAAGAAGGTATCCCATCGATCGTAGAAAAGGATGGCGTAGTCGCTGAACCAGTTATCTATATGATTGGCGGCGATCTAGCCGGAGGATTCTTACGTACACATAGCGAAAAAGATTCGACCGAGAGTTTAAACAGCCCCGGTGCTATCTATAAGAAGTTATGCGTCAGCGATTTAGAGATCCGACCTGAAGGCTGCCCTATGGAAAATGTATATGGTTGGACTTCTAAAATTGGCTCGTTAGCAATCTCTATGGAAGCCGCGATTATCGTTAAAAAATAGTAATATTCGGCTGTTACGTTATCATCCAATTTCTTATAAGGTGCCGTAAATTGGGTGTACCTTTTTTGTCAGTCGTCTAATTCAGCGACAGGAAAAAAAGTTATAAAGGCATTTTAACCTGGCTCACTCTGTGCAATTGCCAATGCAAAACTTAGACAGAGGAACGTCATGGGAAAAATTAAGTTTATTAAGGGCATTGCCCTATTGTTGCTATATGTTGGATTGGTTATTCAGCCATTTGCGTTTGCGTTTGGTGCTGAAACTGACACGACAGTAAAGACCGTCCCTAAAAAGATCATCATTCTTTATAATTCAATTGGTATGGGTCACATCAGTGCCTCTAAAGCCATTGAAGCATCTATTAAAGAAAAAGATCCTACGGCTGTGGTTATCCAAAAGAACATTTTGGATTTCTTCAATCCACAATCGTTAGTTAAGCTTAATGAGAAGGCGTTTTGGTACATCGTAAAAAATCATCCTGACACATTCGATAAAATGTTCCGAAAAAAAATGGAAAGAGGCAGAAACGTAACCGATCTGGCTGCAATGTCGACGTCATATAATATCGATGCCGTTCGCAACTGGTTAAATCTTGAAGGCCCATCTTCAGTTATCGCTACCCATTATGGTGCTGCAGAAGTTCTATCAGTTCTACGGGCTCAAGGTTTGTTGAAAACAACCAACATTTCTTGGTTACATACTGACTATTTCACTGGCTATTTTCCACGTATTGCCAATGCAATGGATCGTGCGTTTGTTGGATCAACTTCAGTAAGAGATTCATTTGTTAAATCTGGCGCTGACGAAAGTAAAGTTATCGCAACAGGTATCCCAATAAATCCGGCAGTTTTCTCGCCAATTGATAGAGAAGCTTATCTTAAAAGTGTAAACTTGGATCCAGATATCCGCACAGTTGTTATCGCCACTGGTGGTGAAGGTATCGGCGACTATCCTAAAATTGTAAAATCAATTGTTGATTCATATAAAGAGCCAATTCAAATCGTAGCTGTATGCGCGAAGAACGTTGCAAACGCGGAAGCGTTAAATAAGCTAGCACCAAGCCTTGGTGGAAACGTTACTTTGAAAGTATTCTCTGGCTTGATCCCCAATCAAGATCTTTTAAATTACATTAAGTCAGCAGATGTATACATCACTAAAAGTGGTGGATTGTCTCCAACGGAAGCGTTCGCAATCGGTAAACCAACTATCTTGTTAGATATCTATGGTGGTCATGAGCGCGATAATGCGAATCGTTTTGAAAATGATAGACTTGCTGTTATTAACCGCGACCAATCAGTTATTGGTGAGCAAGTTAATATGCTACTTGCTGATAAAGAATTACAAAAAGAAATGGCTAAAGAGCAATTGGCTTTCAGAAATTCATTTAACATCAATGAAATCAGTGATTACGCTCTAAAACCAAAAGATCTTTCTGGCGTTGCTGGTGATAGCAATTTCTACTTAGGTGTAGAAGGCGGCACTAGAGCAGAAGGAACAAAAGAAGCTTTGGCTAAACTAGATAAACAAAGTCCAGCGGATGTAGAAGTTATTCTAAGCTACCCGGCTTCATACCGCGGTAAACATTTTGATGGACCGGGGTCAAATCCATTCGGTCACATCGGTGTACGTGTAGGCGATAAAGTCTACACTGCGAATCACATTGCTAAACCGGAACATGAAAAAGAGTTAATGTACACGACATCGATGGACGACTACTTGTATGGTATCGAGCGCCCAACATTGAATGCTGAACACACATCATCATTTGGTCAAGCGTATGGCCGTGACGTAGTTTCTTTGCGGGTAGCGGGTTTATCAAAAGATCAGCTGGCGGCTATGCAACGTGAAGCGGAACTTATCAATCAAGAATTTCGTGATGGCAAAACGACTTGGATTGCCAAAACGGATAACTGCGTAAACTTCGGTTTTAGAATTTTGAATGCTGGCGGATTTGCACCTCCAAAATTGGCTGAACGTTTCGCTAAAAAAGCAGCCCTTCCATTAGATATGTTTGATTCCTATGTTAAGCACGTACAATCTGACTTGAACCTAAAATCTGAAATCGTATCGTACACTCAGGTTGCTGGTTCACAAAATATGTATCGTACGGCTCGTTTCCCACTGTCGTTTTATCAATTGAAACGATCATTGAAAAACTTGTTCTTCAGTAAAAACAACGACGTGATAGAAAATCGCGTTACAAAAAGAATTGCTTTCTATTCTGGAAACAAAAAAGCGCAGCTAGAAGATTCATTGATAGATCACCAATCTTTCAGTGCAGATGAAAAAGCTAATCAACCACTTGAAGCTCAAGAAGTCGCTAAAATCGACAGCGAACTTGAGAAATCTTGGGAAAATTTGAAGGTTCAAGAACTGACTTCCGATAAACTGCGATCAGAAATGGCTGCGGGAATGGCTACGCTAAGTGACGCGGCTAAATCTGCGGTAATAGCTGGTAGCGTGGAAAAACTGGCTGATGGAGTAGAAAAAGCTAAAGCAAACTTGCTACTAACTAAACTACAACAAATTGATAACGCTCAAAGATTGTATCAAGAACAATATGATATTGCGGCGATCGCAGAGTTAGATTATTTCATGAAGGAAATCTTGGTTACGGTAGAGGATTATCAGTTAAAAATGGTGCGAGGTCGTAAGGATGCCCAAGCGACTAAGTTATCAAATATGTATGCTGACGTAAAAGAAGAATACCAAATGTATAAAAAATATCGTTCTCAGTACGGTCAAGCGAAAGATGGACCTACAAGAACTCGCTCGACTCGCGCCATGTTCTTGCTTGGTAAGACATACTTTGACGCCGTTGCCGGTAAGAAAGTTAACGAAACAGATATTTTAGAATCTGGCTTGTGGATCAAAATGAAAAAATCTGCAAAGCACTACGGTGCCCTTGTAAGAACATTCATCAGAGTACTTCCATCGTTTGGTAAAACTATCTTTTACATGATAGCTAAACCAAATACTGCTCCAGGCAAGGCTCCTGCAACTGAAGAGATTAACAAGTTGTTAAAGAAATTCGGTGACGAACTAGGTATCCAAGTTGATGTTCAAGGTCGTGAGAATTTGCCGACGCCTAAAGCGTTAGGTAAAGACAAAGTGATTACGCTTGTTACGCCAACGCATAGAGATGCTACACTGGATGCTGTAGTTATGTCGAATCTTGGATTAGGAAAAGCGTTACTAGTGATGGCTCCAGATCAGTTCTTACCTAAAAAGTTAGCTGATAAAATGGACGCAGTTGATTCGATTATTGGTGTAGGTCGTGGTTCTGACTTGCCTATTAATAAAATTATCGAGCAACTTAACAACAAAAAATCTGATACTATCGTGATCTACCCAGAGGGTTCGATCAATGCAGGTTTAGAAGAGTCTCGTCCTTTACGAGGTAAGTTCTCTGAAGGCTTAATCAAAGCGTTGTTAGATGAAGGTTATAAAGTGAATATCGTTCCAGTTACTTACGAAGGTACTGGCCGATTCGGTCACGAAATCAGTAATGGTAACTTGTTCACTTGGCAGGACAAAGGCTTAAAACTGAAAGCTGTTGTTAATCCAGTTATTGATGATACGACTGTTAGAACTATGTTTAATAACTTTGGTTCACAAGCGGTATCTAGAATCATCCGTGGTGATTGGTTCGCAACATTCGGTTCAAGCTCTAAAGCAATAAACGGTTTAGTTAGAGCTCAAGAAGCTACGGCTCGTTTGCAAGCCTACGGAATTCCTGTAAGAAGTTTACCTGCGGCGAAGAAAGTATCTTCATCAGCTAACATGTGCTTAAGCTTTTACGGCGGAAAGTAATTTAAGAATTTATTGAATTGCCGAATTTACAGACTGGGACTGCCTGAAAAGGTAGTCCTTGTATTTTGTAAGGAACACAGCCCGCTCGTTATTCGCATCTTTTATTTCACTTAGCTTTTCATTTACAATATTTAAAGCCAGATCATATTCGCTTTTTGCTGAGGTAATTGATTTTGGCAGATTATAGTCCACATACGCGTTTAAATACGAGTCGAATCGTTTGCGTGTGCTAAACCAATTCCACGGCCAATCTATAACGTTGATATTCAGATCGCCGCCAAAAACTTTATTAGTTTTAAATACCGCGCTTTTTTCAATTTCGATAACGGGCTGAATTGGCAACCAATCTAGCTCTAAAAAAGTTGTACGCAATCGAATATCTTCAAAAATTTTATCCGGCTCTGAGAGCTTCACGTTTCTTCCTGAAGTCATATCCACTGATTTTAAAAATTCATTTCCTGGAATAGATAAATTAAATAATCGGCGATAAAAAGGAACTCGAACTTCAATCATTTTCTCAAATCCAATTTGTGCCAATGAATTATGAACTAGATGAGCGCAGTTATCGTTGAAAAAATCATAATGAAAGTCTTTCTTTTTTTCGGCGTAATCTTTGTTTCTTTCGTTTAAGTAGGCGACTACTTTTTTAACAGCCGCTTCGTTAACAGGTATTTTTGCACACCATGTATCGCGCCCAAAGTTAATTGCCGAATCGTAACCTAGAACTTTTTTGGCAAAATCGAAAACAGGGTTTGCGCTATTTGGGAAAACGTCTTTGTGAAACTCTACCCCTTTAAACGGAGGAATATCTTTCATTTTCTCAAACGCCGAGGAAAACGTCTCTTGAGTAAGTTCAGCGTCTCGAGATAGGCCGCCGTTAAAAATAGTATCGAATTTTTCTGTGACGACCCAGTTAACATTTTTAATGTAAGGATTAACGCTGATTAAAACATGCGTGTTGTCGCAAGATTTTAATTGCGGGTACTTTGCTTCGCTATCGACACAGGCGCCTTTAATCATAAGGGCAATATGCCCCCATGCCATTTCGGGATCTAAATCGACACGCTTAACCTGACTTGCTAAACAAACACCTACGTATTTAGGATATAAATTTTCAAAAGTAGTTTCAGCAAAGGCAGAAAAAATAAATAGAGATAAAAATATAAATGTCTTCATAGCGATGAGTTTTAGGATAGCATTTGGAATTACACGTGGGCTACATTTATTTGAAGATCTAAAAAGTTGACTTGATCTAAATTTTTAACTTAGCTTTGATATTACGAGATAAATTTTCTCGTAAAATCTTCGAGGGGGAATTTTGCCTAGCATTTTGTATAGTCTGTTAGTTGTTTTGGGATTGGCAAATTACAGTGTCGCTGCCAACCAGCCATTTTGGTGGGGCGTATCAACATCTTCATACCAAACAGAAGATGTTGGAGCCAAAATCACAGAGCCGGGATTTTTCAAAACGGACTGGGATGTATATTTTGATCGTGGAAAATTAAAACACCCGAAAGGTGATGGCGTATTTGCCTACTCGGAATATAAACGTGATATTGCAATTCTAAAAGATCTAGGCGTTACCCACTATCGATTTGGAATTGAGTGGGCGCGTGTTGAGCCAGAAAAAGGTAAATACAACATGGAGGCCATCAAGCATTACCATGCTATCGTGGATGAATTGATTGCCAACGGGATCACTCCGATCATTTGTTTGTGGCATTGGACGTTTCCTTCTTGGGGATTTAATTCTGAAAACCCAGATGTATTCGGTTGGATGAATCCTGTGCTTGTTGATCGGTGGCCCGATTATGTTCGTCTAATTGTAACAGAGTTTAAAGACAAAGTGACTTTGTACGCACCAGAGAATGAACCGAATGCACAAAGCTTGGCTGGGTTTTTTCTTGGTATTTTTCCTCCTGGGGCCAAGTATTCATTGAGTCTATTTCGTAAACATGTCGACACTGCGGCCGACGCGTTTATCGTAGCGTCGAAAATCATTCGATCGATCGATCCAAAACTTAAAATCATGTCAGTGCAAAATATGATTCAATGGGAAAAAGCATGGTGGGATGTGTTTGGCTATTTCTATCATCTGGGACAAGAGTTTAACTTTAAACATTTAGACAAAATTATCGATCACATCGATATCTTAGGCTTTAATTATTATTACCGAGTCAAAGCGAGTCCTTTTCCAAATACGCGAATCATTGATCCGGAGGGCTTAAGAGAACTTACTCAAACTTTGGCTGATAAATATAAAAAGCCATTGGTAATCGCTGAAAACGGCTGGCCCGATTCAAAAGGCGAGGTTAAAAAAGACTACATGGAAAGACACGTGAAAGTCGCTATGGAGATGCGCTCTAAAGTTAACTTGATCGGCTACTTCTATTGGAGTCTAGTAGATAACTTTGAATGGTCATCGGGATATGAAGAAAAATATGGGTTATACAAGTTTAACGCCTCTAGCAAGGCGCTTGAGCCGTATCCTGTTGCTTTAGAGTATAAAAAAATCATTTTAAACGACAAATCTAACGGGACCTCTAAATAATAAATAGACAAGATTAGAGTTACTAAACTAGTGTTAAAGGTGGATATGAGGGGAATACGCGGGCTTATTTTATTAACTATGGCCGCTTTGTCTGTACATGCGACAGACTTGCAAGTGGGCTATTCTGAAAAGGTTGTAAACCTTCCGGAAAATATTTCGTTGGCTGGTTACATCCAGCGCCGCCTGGTTAAAGGCTCAGCTGCTTCTTATTCTCGATATTTCAAGCCCTCTACAGGCCGAATGAACGATTCCGTTGCAAAAACGATTGTGATCGATGATGGCCGACAATTAATATTTCTGTCTACTTTAGAAGTTATCGCCGTTGAGCCTGAGTTAAGAGCCAGGGTTGAAGAGCGCCTAAGAACAATGATCAATCGTCCATTAGAACTGAATATGTTTGCTACGCACACGCATTCAGGTCCAGGTGGGTATGTGAAAGTTAAACTGTGGCAACAGTTAGCGACGGATGCCTACTTTGAAGATGTATTCAATCAATTCGCAGAAAGCCTTGTGGATTCAGCGATGAGTGCCTACTCTTCGATGGAAAAAGTTCGCATGAGTTATGTGACAGGGTCTGTAGAAGATTTTATTTATAATCGTCGCAGTGGTCCGTTCTTAAATCCTAAATTACATATAGTTAAATTTGTTAATAGTAAAAATCATCCCGTAGTTTCTATCATTAATTTCCCAATTCACGGTACGGCACTCGGCCCAGAGAACATGTTAGTTAGCGGTGATTTACCGGCCATGGTTGAAAATAAAATGGGCGAGAAAACACAAACTCCATTTATGTTTTTCTCGGGCGCAGCGGGTGACGTCGGGCCTAAGATTGATGTGATCACGCCGACTTCGTTTGATACGGCAGCGATTACACCGTATCCGTCAATAGAAACAATCGATGGATTCACAAATCGATTAACTGATAAAATAAACGTGTTTTGGAAACAAACTGATTTCGTAGAAACAAAACCAGTGATTTCGAAAACATTTAATATTGAATTGCCGCTAGCACAGGCTGATCTAGGCGCTTGTATGCGATCTGTGTTGCCGCGACCATTTCAATGGGTTGCTAATTTCTTTTTTAAAGTTAAATTACCTGAAGATTTAAATCGTCCGATGGTTGTGAACATGGTTCACTTAGCTCCGTTGACGTTCTATATGATTCCTGGTGAACCAATTGGTGAAATCGGTTCTGCGATTGAGAAATACAGTATCGACAATAATTTCCCTAACCCAATGGTTATGGCTTTAGCGAATTCTTATTACGGATATATTCTAACAGAAAAAGAGTTTGCTCGCGGTGGATATGAAACGTGCAATAGTTTCTACGGAAAAACTTACGGCACCCTATTCCTTTCAGGAATTTCAGATGCCGTTAATTCATTTAGCCTTTTTGTAAAAGCTAATCGTTTCTAAATTTCAATTACATAGTTGTGTAAACAGATTTGAATGAATCGATTCTTACTGGGAAATCGTAAGATCCACCCATGATTTTGATGTTACCAGTGAAGAACATTTGGTTATTTTTTCTATCGTAACCCATCACAACTGAATCTACGTCGGGCGCGCGTACAAAATAGATTTGGTTAAACTTACCTTGTACCACAGTTCCAACTACTTGGATTTTAAGCATGAATAAACGAGCGTTAGTTGGTGCAAATGCGTTTGTTGTCATAACTGGATTTGAACTTATTTGTTGATAAAGGAACGTAGTTCTTTCGCCGCGATTAGAAGTGTAATCAACAGTGAAAAGTGGAGTTTTAAAGTTGATGCCTTGGACAGTTACAGAGCAAATTTGAGAAATAAAACCAACTCGACTGCCCATCGGTACCATCGAGTTCGTGCCGCATTGGCTTGGTTTAACTCCGCCCATTTGGTAATCAGCGTGTGCGGCTATTGTTAAAAGAGTCATAGTAACTAAAGTAATTAATGTTTTCATATTATCTCCTCGATAATTAGTGTTTGTTATGGAAGACATAAAACATTTTTATCTAAAGGCTTCAACTCAGGATTGAAAAAACTAGAAACATTTCAAGATAGAATGAAACCAGTTCCAAAAATGCACCTGTTAAAATCTAATAACAGTTTATTGAAAGATTAATCATAGCAAGAAGTTAGGAAATGTCGGAGTAAGTTTAGTCCAAGCGCGAATTCATGAATCTAAAGTACATGGGCGGCACAAAAGCCATCAAAAGCATGGTTGAGTACCCGAACGGGAGTATGCGACTGCCGACTTTGCTGGGTAGATCTTGGTAGGGAACCATTGGTTTTTGATGATGGTGGGAATGATAACCTAAGTTTATAAGGGCCGCATTTGTGAAAAAATAATCGCAATCCCACGAGTGTCTCTCATTAACGGCCTCAAATAAACCATTGTCCATTTTCTTTCGTGTTAGACCGTAGTGTTCAATATACTCAACGCCTTCTAACAATACGATAGCGACCAGGCTTTGTATCCAGTGAAACAGTAAACCGTTCAAACCCCACACTGTAAAGACGATCACGTTCATCACAAGTTGTATGAACAGCGACAGACGCACTTTGCTTTTAAAAAATGTTTTTTGTTTTTCAAAGCTGAAGGAGTGAATAAGCGATCCGCCAATGGCGCGTACTAAATAAAAATAGATATTTTCATTCTTGCGAGCCGATACGGGATCTAAAGGTGTAGAGACATTCTTGTGGTGGCCAAAGACATGCTCAACGCCCCAGTGACCGTAATTCAAAATCCACAATGTTATAAACCCGGCCCACTTCAAGGGACCCTCGGGCCGGTGAACTAGTTCGTGGGCTGTCGTGATGCCTAAAAACCCCATCACTAAACCGCAGCTCAGAGCAATAATCAGAGCTTGGCCGGATGTGGGTGCCTGCAAATAAAAATAAAAACAGTAAATCCATGTCGCATAGACCATGACGACAGTGAGTATTAGGAAACGATCAAAAAATAGTGGACTTAGGGCGCCCGGGATTGGCTGTTTGCGCCCAATCCATGTATCCAAAATTGGATGCAGAACCAGAACTAAAACGATAGCTAAATAGTTTTGACCAAAGTAAATCCCAAGCAATGAGAAGAGCGCCATTGCTAGAGAAATTAGGAACGGAAATCTAAACATGATCGACATATTCTTATTTATACCGAGTATTTGAATCCTCGCAAGGACTGATTTTTCCTTATTTTTTTCGAATATTTAGTTGCTCATCGGAAAGGCGTTTGCTAATCCTCGGGAGGTTAAAAAATCCTGAGGGGGAATAATGTCTGAATGGGTAAATAGAAAATTTAAAGGTAAAGAGTATTTCGGCCATCCGGCTGGTCTCTTCGTATTGTTCATGGCTGAGATGTGGGAACGTATGTCCTACTACGGGATGCGCGCACTCTTAACATTATACATGATCAAGTATTTAATGGCGGATCCAGAAAGAATGGCCCGCGTTCTTGGGTTTGATACATTAAAGTATATTTTAGAAACTGGTTTTGGGCCTCTTGAAGTACAGCCGTTTGCTTCACATATCTATGGTCTTTACACAGGCTTTGTTTATTTATCACCGTACTTCGGTGGTATCTTAGCCGATAGAGTTTGGGGCCGTCGTCGCAGCGTCTATGTGGGCGGTGCTTTAATGGCTGTCGGTCACTTCTTGATGGCGTTTGAAAATCTATTTATCCCGGCATTGTTTTTCCTAATTTTAGGTAACGGTGCTTTCAAACCGAATATTTCTACACAGGTGGGTTCATTATATCCAGAAGGCGATAATCGCCGTGATGGTGCGTTCACTATCTTCTACATGGGTATTAACTTGGGTGCGTTCTTCTCGCCATTCTTGAGCAAAAACTTAGCGGTTGCTATCTGTGAATGGATGGGGATTACGGATCCAGGCGTTCCTTGGCATTTAGGTTTCGCTTTAGCTGGTTTTGGTATGATCATCGGTATCATCATGTACCACCTTGGTCGCACATTATTACCACCAGAAAACTTATCTAGCTTGGCTCCAGAAAAAGAGCGCAACGGAATTCTTTGGAAAACTGTGGGTGGCCTGCTGGGCGCAATGGCGGGTTTCATCCTGATTTTAATGATTCCAATGACGTTCAAAATTATCCTAATCGCGGCTATCGTTGCCGGTGTTGTTTGGAGTATCAAACAAGTTTCTGGGGAAATGGATCGCAAGAAAGTGGCAGCCCTTGTTACACTTTGTATGGGTACTGTTTTCTTCTGGGCGATTTTCGAACAGCAAGGTAACACCCTACAAATCTGGGCTGACGATAAAGCGGACTGGGCACGTTTAGGTTTACAACCTGAGAACTACCAATCTTTGAATCCTTTGTTCATCTTTATGTTTGCACCACTATTAGACATGTGGTGGAACTTCTGGGGAGCCCGCGGTAAGAAAACCAGCTCTGTTAGAAAAATGGCAATGGGTTGCTTCTTAATCGGCGCAGCGTTCTTGATTATCCCATTAGCGTCTAACTTCATCACTGTTGATAAAACATTAACAAACTTGTTCTGGTTAACTCTTGTTACATTAATCGTAACAATGGGTGAATTGTACTTGTCTCCGATTGGTCTAAGCTTCGTAACGAAGTTAGCTCCCGCACGATTCATGTCCATGATGATGGGTATGTGGCTGGCATCTTCGTTCTTAGGAAACTACTTAGCTGGTTTACTGGGCACGTTCTACAATTCTATGTCGCAAAACTCATTTTTCATGATGTTCGCAATTTTAGGTTGTGGTATCGGTGTGTTCTTCTTAATCGCTGAATGGAAATTGAAAGAGATCGTAGGCAAAGACGTCTAGAAAAGTCGTTTAGTATAAAACGACTAGTAAAAGTTATTTGAAACGAGTTGTGCATTCTACTAGTGTAGAGTGCACAATGAGTAAAAAAGTTCTATTTATCTTAGCCCATCCCTATCTGAATCGCTCGATCGCCAATAAAATCATCTGTGATCAAATTAAAGAATTAACTCACGTCACTTTTCACGATCTCTATGAATCTTATCCCTATTTCAATATCGACATAAAAAAGGAACAAGAGTTGCTTCGCAATCATGACATGATTGTTTTTCAACACCCGTTCTATTGGAACAATATGCCGCCATTACTAAAACTATGGCAGGATGAGGTTCTTGAAGTAGGATTTGCTTATGGTGACAAAGGCGATGTGCTTAATGGAAAAGACTTCGTTCTTTCCATCACGACGGGCGGATCGGCCGATACGTATACAAAAGAAGGACAAAATAAATATCAAGTTACCGAGTTTATGCACACCTATGAACAAATGTGTTTTTTGTGCGGAATGAATTGGAATCCGCCGCTGGTTTTACATTCGTCTCGTCAGAATTCCCACGACGAAATTTATGTTCATGCTGAAAAATTGAAAGTGCTAACCGAGAAATTTTTGGAACGAGGTCAAGTATGAATCATTCAAATGATTTTTTGCACTTGATTGTATTTTTAGTATCGGCTGTTATTTGCGTACCGTTATCTAAGAAAATTGGGCTCGGACCGATCTTGGGATACTTGATTGCCGGTGTGATCATTGGGCCACACGGAATCAAACTCATTTCTAATGTTCAAGAGACGATGCATTTGTCCGAGTTTGGTGTCGTACTGTTCATGTTCATCATCGGACTTGAGTTAAATCCCAAAAAATTATGGTCTTTGCGTATGCCAATTTTCGGTATGGGAACAGCTCAAGTTGTAATTAACACTTTGGTATTTACTGGGATCTCGCATGCGATTGGAATGTCGCTGCCGGCTTCAATATTAGTGGGAATGGCCTTCTCTTTGTCATCGACTGCGATGGGACTGCAATTATTGAATGAGCGAAACGCAATGAGCACCGTTACTGGAACTGCGAATTTTTCGATTCTACTTTTTCAAGATATTGCTGTTATTGCAATGTTGAGTGTGTTGCCTTTGTTATCTGATGGAAAGTCAGCCGATTCGTCGGACATTAAATTATTAAATATATTAAAAACCGTAGTTATTATTGTAGCTGTATTGATTGCTGGTCGACTGCTTCTGCGTCCGTTGCTTCGATTTATTGCAGGTATCCACTTACGAGAAATCTTTACAGCATTTACATTGTTGTTAATCATGGCAATGGCCTACCTGATGCAATCACTAGATATATCGATGGCGCTTGGAGCGTTCTTAGCTGGAGTTTTACTTGCCGATAGTGAGTATCGACATGCCCTAGAAACCGATATTGAGCCGTTCAAGGGTTTGCTGCTGGGTTTATTTTTTATTTCAGTCGGAATGTCCGTTAACTTAAGTATTATTATTGAAAAACCCCTACTCATTTTAGGCTGCGTGTTTGGTGCCTTTTTAGTGAAGATGGTGGTGCATTTTGCGATTGGGTATTTATTTAAATTACCAAAATCACAACTCACTTTTTTCTCACTTGTTATTGCTCAAGTGGGAGAGTTTGCTTTCGTCCTTTTGGGGGCTGCTGCAACACTTAATATTTTCGATGCGGCCACCAATGAAATCCTGATCACGATTGTTGCGCTAACACTATTGGCTACGCCAGTATTGGTGTTCTTGTATGATAAATTAATTGCGCCGAAAATAGAAAAGCGGAATGAAATTGAACCAGACATAATCGAAGAGCAAGAGAATCCGGTGATTATCGCTGGGTTCGGTCGTTTTGGACAGATCATCGGTCGTTTGTTGTACGCAAATAAAATTGCGGCAACGGTACTAGATCACGAGCCCGATCAAATTGAGTTACTGCGAAAGTTCGGATTTAAAATATATTACGGTGATGCGACTCGGTTAGATTTATTAGAAGCTGCGGGAATTCAAAAAGCTAAAATATTAGTGGTGGCGATTGATAGCGCGGAAGAGAATCTAAAACTTGTTAAGCTAGCCAAAGAAAACTTTCCGCACTTGAAAATCTATGCGCGCGCTCGTAACGTTCAACACGTGTATGATTTGATCGATCAGGATATTGAAGGCATCGAGCGGGAAACGTTCGAAGCGTCTCTAAAGATGGGTATCGATGTGATGCGCGGATTGGGTTGGTCAGGTTATGAGAGCGTTAAGCGCGGACAAATGTTCCGACGTCATAATCTGGAAGTGATCAAAGAAATGCATTCGAAACGTAAAAACGAAAAAGAGTTTTTAGCAAAAGCTCGTCAAGCGCGTGAAGATCTAGAGAGAATGTTCGAGGAAGAAAATCAACTTCGTACGCAACCCGGTTCTGGCTGGGATAGTTAGTAAGGAAAATCGACGTCTTCGGCTAAACCTTTGGTGTAAATAGCTTTTAAAACATCACAGCGATGAGGTGTCGCATTCGAATCACACGACGACGCTTGCGCGCGAAGATATGCATAGCTAATTTTTTGAGCTGTATTTGGCCTTACGATGCTTGATGCCCACAAGGGACCCAGCGTTCCGTGTTGAACTTTTCTTTCTCCACCATGGCACGTAGCGCACGTTGATGTTGATGGTGTTTGGGCCATTTGCGATACAATTTGATCCGCAGTGACCGTTCCTTCCACAGGAAACGCAAGCTCGCCTTTGAAGCTTTCGCTGCTTCCCACAAGTTCACCCAATTCAAGCAACGATCGACCCGCGCCGGCTGTAGCGACACTTAGTACGAGTTTATTTCGGATAATAAAAATTCTTGGATTAGCGTTATCGACTGCGGGCTGGGCGCTGCCGGTACTATTTACCGCCATGACACCTAGTGGAGCTTTTAGAGAATTTAAAAAACAGCCCAACGACAAAGGTCTAGGCAAAGAGTTAATCAATGTGACGGTTTCTTCAATAGTTTTTGGCGAGCCCAGCGTTTCCGTCACATCAGTGCAGCTCGCAGTGGAAGAGGTTTCGTCTTTGCTGCCACTACAGCGCACGCCCATAAAACAAACCAGAATTAGAGTGAGGAGATACGGCTTTAAGCGTTTACGCATATTTTTATTATAGCTTTTTTTATTCAATAATCAATAAAATATATCGATCCCAGCCAAAGGAAGTAGATGAAACGCTTTATAATAACCGTGTGTGTGCTATTTCAATACACTTTTTCGCAATCCAGTCCTTGCCTTACTGACAGCCAGATCTGCAGCAAAAGATCGTCACTTGTTTACCAACTAGATAAGGTACTTAGGGAAATAAAAACAGCCTGTGGCCGCGAGCCAGGTCTATCTGTCGATTGGAAATCGTTTGAACCGATTTTGGCTGGTAAAGACACTTATTCAATTGAGGCGTGCACAGCCCCCATGGCGTTTTTTACAGAACTTTGCGGAACTAATTTAGAGCAAGGGAAAAAGTTATTAAACACAGTTGAAGGGTTTGAGTGTTCTGGGGCCGGAGTTGATAAACAAGCTATTGAATTTAAAAATGGTAATTTGAAATTCGCTATGGACCCCACTAATGATTGGCGCAGCGACCGGAAAGGTCTTTCTGTAAACGATTTTGTTAAAAGAGAAATGAAGAACGTCTTTAAGGTCAGTGTCTCTAATAAACAAGAGCAACAACAAGCAAAAAGCGCTGAAGAAGAGGACAAACGTAAAAAGGCACAACAGGCCCGTGATCTAGAACGGCAGAAAAAACAAGATGAAATAAAAGCCACTGTTGAAGCCGCTAATGCCAAGGCAAAAAAGAAAGCAGAAATTTATCAGGCAGAAACAAAGCGATTGACCGAATGGCTTCAAAAAGGAATCAAAGAGGTACAAGCCAGTGATTTAAAGCCAGAAGAAAAATCAAAGAAAATGACAGAAATATCTGAAAAATATCAGTCCGATTTACAAAAAGCGAGCAAAGCTTATAGCGAGGGACAATGAAATCTTTAATTATACTAATTATTTCTATTTCCCACTTTGTTCATGCGGACTCTAAAGGCTACGAAGCCTGCTTTCTGGATGACGCTGAAAAAAACCGATGTGAAGTGAAAATCGTCGATGGCAAAAAAGAAGGCAAGGAAACCTGCCGGGCACTTGATAACTCAAAAGTGATTTTGTTAGAAGCTCAGTACGCGAAAGGGAAACTAAATGGTCCCCTAGTATGCCGAGATTTTATGAATCAGGTTTATATGCAAACCACCTATGTCGACGATAAACTGAATGGTGAACACAAGGATTTTTCCAAAACACGAAGCTGGAGAAATATAAAGGAAGCTTGGGCAGTAAAGTATTTTGAAAACGGAAAGCAAGTGGGTATGGAATTCTATGCTGACAGCAAAGGTAAGGTACTTGATATCCTTCCGAATTGTTGGGAAAAAGGACAATTCAGTTCATCTAATTTTGGCTACTGTTTGGGTTTAAAATATGGTGACTATGATGCTGACATAAAAAAATACTTACAGACTGAGGTTAAAAAACGCTTCAAAGAAATGAATCGTGATATCGAAGATAGATATAAGAACGGGAAAATTAAATTTAAAGCTCGTATGGTTGATGGTCGGTATGATGGTGAGGCTCTTTGGAACTATGAAAGCGGCTCACCGAACACCAAAACACTCTACGCCAAAGGTGTTCCTGTAAAGAGTGAAGAGTTTTTTGAAAGTGGCGCTCCTCAACTAGTAAAACAATTTAAAGATGGCAAACTCGAAAAAAAGGAAACTTATTACGAAAATGGGAAACTCGCCGAGACAGTGAAAACAACATACGACGATGGCGTTCGAAAAGAGCGCATTGAGCGTTTCGATGATAAGGGTTTTCGAGAAACTGAATATGGCTATACCTATGAGTTCAGCAGCTATTGGGGGCAAATGGATGGTCCTTATCGCACATATGATGCCAAGGGACGTCTTGATTACGAGGCGTATTTTAAAAATGGGCAGCTAGATGGGAAAGTTACTATAAACTCTGGCAATCGTAGAGAAGACGAAAACTGGGTTAAAGGTAAGCACATAGATACGATCGTATATGATGCGGGTACGGGTAAGCCAATCGAGAAAATAGAATACATGAGTGATGGTTCGGAAAAGACGCGCACTAAGCTAAACGCCATAAGCATTTAAGGGCTCGCTGTATAGAATGGCGACAGAGCTTGTCGCCTAAATCGCAATCCAGATTTGCATGGTATCTGCAGGTATTTAACCGATGAGGTCATTACCATGAAAAAAGCCGTTGCCATAGCATTCACTACCTTCCTATCAATTGTTTCATTATCAGCAGAAGCCGATCACTATACTCGAGCTAATGAGGAATTAAAGGATTCGGCAGAAATCATCAATGCACGGGCTAATGCGTATCTTCAGCAAGGACTTGATAAACTCAACGCGGAAAGTGCCTGCATCGATTCTGAAAAGAGCGAGATGGAACTATACAAGGAATTAGCTAACTATTTTGCCAATCACAACCACGGGAAACTTGTTCAAGATATTTTAGATCAAGACGCTTTTGATAAACGAAGAGTCTTAATCAAAGATTCTATTTATGGAGCGTGGAGCGTAAAAGATGGATATTTACTGGGCCGCAAAAGTGCGGGTAAAAGTAAACTAGGCTTAATGCCTCTTCTCAGGGTTGGAGATCAGCATATCGGTGCCGATAAAATAGAGCACATGTTTGGTATGGGCTTGATCTATCATTCAGGAATTAGTTTTAAAGGTAAAACCTTAACAGATGTTTTAAAGAACGGAATCTTTCGTGAAAAAACGGCGCTTGGTGGAAACATGGTTGCAACCGGTGTTTTCTCTTATGGTGATTTATCTGCCAATTTCAACGGAATGCGATTCTGGAACCATATGCTTCAAAAGCGAGACGATGTTTTAGGGGTTGCTTACAACGTTGGACCGTATGTTCGTTGCGAGGCGGGCAAATGGAAAACAACTGAATTTAAAATTGATTTTAGAAACTACGTGGATGCGTCTATGGATGAATCAATCAACTGTCGCAAACTGGCAACGAAAGACGGCGTTTCGAAATCTAAAACGGCGATGGAATCCCGTGGATTTCAAGAGTGCCCGCGCGATCCAAAAGTACTTGAGCAAATGCACGCGAAGTATAACGTGTTAATGGCTCATGATCCAACAGGATTGACGATTTCTCATTGGATTATAAATATGAAGGGCCTTGGACAAGTGAATTATTTTGGTGAATTCAAAGACTAGAGTGTGCTAAAAAGCCAAATATGAAAACACGACAAGCATCCATTGCCGATTTGAAATCCATTGCCATTTTATTTAATAAATATCGCGAGTTTTATAAACAAGGGTCTAACCTTGACGGCGCTGAACAGTTTTTGTCTGAGCGCTTGAATAAAAATGAATCTATTATTTTTGTGGCAGAAGATGATTCAGCAGGGATAGTCGGATTCACGCAGCTCTACCCGTCATTTTCTTCAGTGTCGCTAAAACGACTTTGGATTTTGAATGACCTATTTGTTTCTAACGATCATCGCGGCAAGGGCGCTGCCAAAGAGTTATTAGATGCGGCCGTCGGGTATGCTAAAAGCACAAATGCCCGCGGTCTGACGCTTAAGACCGCTCAGGATAATCAGGAAGCTCAGCGATTGTATGAAGCACACGGCTGGAAAAAAGACGGACAATATCTTTCCTATAATCTGATATTTTAACTATGCAGATCTGAGGGCAAGCGTTCGCGACCATGAATTGTTTCATCGGCAAAGTATTTGTATCTAATGATCTTAAAACAAAGATCGGTTCGATGGTTAAATTCTTTTGTGTAAATCGTTTCTAGTTTAATTCGTTGGTCATTTAGATGATCGAATAATCTAAGACCCTTGCCGGCAATTATATTAATCAAACGAATTTTCAAAGTATCTACAACACCCGACTCTAAGGCCACTTGTGCCAGCTTGACACCGCCAACGATCACAACATTTTTCTTTTTAGCGACGGATCTAGCCATTTTAATAGCTTGAAAAATTCCTGTCGTAACAAAGTTGAATTTTAATTTATTGTTTTGTCCTTTGGTAACGAAGTGAGTTGGGTTTTCTGTCACCACAAAACCAGGCACTTGGTAAGCATAGTCGGAAAAGTCGTGATGTAGTTCGTCGTAGTAATCTTGATCCATTAAAACCGCGCCAGTACTGGCGATCATTTCTATCAGCGCTGGAGTTCCTTTTAGATCATCTATGGGAAATAATGAATCTCCGTCACGATCGATTGCGAACCCATCTAGTGACATTGCCATATCGAGTAAAACTTCAGACACATAGTCTCCTTTGTTAAAGATGTTCTAATTTGATTTCTTTAGTCTTAGACGTATTTGATCTGGATGGCGTTTGCGAAAGTAAATTTAATACTTCATCGTCGGTAAGCTGTTCAAAATTTTTATAGAATTCTCCAACACTCTGAAAAAACGTAGGGGTGTTCAAGCAAATAACGTGATCTATCTCTGAACGCAGACGTTGAGCCGTATTTCCAGAACAGATAGGAATGGCTAAAATAGTTTTCGCCGCTCCTTTAGATTTTACATACAGTCCTGCTACCCTCGCTGTCACGCCGGTCGCTAAGCCATCATCAACCAGAATCACAGTTTTGTTATTTAAATCAGGCAGCGGTCGACCTTTACGATAAACAATAGCTCGCCGTTGTACTTCTTTTTTTTCTTGTTCTTGAATTTCGCTGATTTGTTCCTGAGTGATTTTTGATAGTCCCAAAGCTTCAGGATCCATCCATACTATATCGTTTTCCGTAACAGCGCCAATTCCATATTCAGGATGAAACGGATGACCTATTTTTCTAACTATTAAAACATCAAAAGGAATTTCTAGTTTTTTTGAAATCGCGCGTGCCACAGGTACACCACCGCGAGGCAAAGCAAGTACAACTGCATTTTGCAAATCCACTTTAGGGAGTAGACTAATTTGAGCTGCTAATAAAAGACCAGCATCCTGGCGATTTTTAAAAATCTGTTTCATAATATCAGCTTGTTAAAAGAGCACAATGCGTGCCATCTCAGATTTAATCTATTGTAGTTGATTGGATAGAGAGAAGTAAAACTGACTCGTCAGCATTGAGTATTGTTGAGAATTTTCCCAAGCTGACTAATAGCAAACTATTTAATTGGCTGCGCTGGAAATTTTGTTTGGCAATCTTCACCGGTATCCGCAGGAGTTCCTGGAGGAACCGTTGCGCCTTGTAATTTAATATCGGCACATGAGTAGTAGTTTGATGGCGGGCTTCTGTCGGTCATGACTTGTATCATTTGTAGGGTGCAATTATCGCACGTTGAATTGGGCAATGTAATAGTCGTGCTATATTGGTGGGGCAAATCGTTAGTGGAATCCATCGTATCGTTTACAGTTTTCAGTAAAACGAAATTACTATCATTTGCTGGAGAGAAATAAAACTCGAACCGTCCCGGGTGATTAATCGTCTCTTCCCACTTAACCGTAATTGTCGATCCTGGTGCATAGGTTTTCGGGGTTGACGTTCGAACAACACCTCCACATGGCCCAGTTTTTAAACTGTCGCTGGAGCTTCTGGGAATGACAGCAGAATCCGATTTCATTCGCGCGTGGGGATACACGGATGGAGTTAGTCCAATAATTAAACTGACAGATAAAATGAGTGTTTTCATTGAGAGACCTTTTTTTCTTCACACGAGTGAACAAGATTTTTTAAAGCGTCAGGCAGACTATCTCCAGATTCAATCAACAAAGCATTGCCTTTTGTATCCAGCAACGAACAACGCGATTCGGTCTGATTATAAGAACCACCTTCAGCAAACGCGGGCGTTCGTTCATTATCTTTTTGTGCAGGCATTGTATTAAAGAAATAAGAATTCAATCGAACGCAGCCGGGAGCTTCGTTAGACACATCACAAATCGATGAGCTTGACTGACCACTATCCACGTCCGGAGAAAATACAGAGTTATCGCAAACGATTGCATTTAGATCTTTGCAATCAATGGCTTTGTTGAGCGCTAAAATTTGAAATGTTTGATTAGCTAATTTGGTAGAACACGAACTACTGGAAGCCGTGTTAATGCCGGGATCGACAACAAAATTTTGCTCACAATTTTGAAACAAAATAACCAAGGCTATAACGCTAAAACCAGTGATCCATTTGTGCATTCCCTATTGTAGCTTTCTAAGGAAGCGAGTTCCAATGGAATTATAAAACTAGCGCTAATACCAGATCGGCTGGATTAAGGTACTTCGATGTATCAAACTGGTATGCTTTAAAACCGATAGTAGCAAAGAGCATTGCTTTATAATTGGATCGCTTGGTTTTCCCGGAACAAGTATTCCCCTTTTTTTTCTTTCTTTAACGGAATGTCATTTTTAATTGTTTTAGAATGTCCAAAAAAAAGATAGAAG
>CAZCHT010000013.1:0-53958 GCA_964498705.1 uncultured Bdellovibrio sp.
AAAGCGAAGAGATGGTTTATTATATCAAAGAAGTTAATCCAAAAACTAAGCAATTAGAAACAGTAAAAAAACTCACAACTAAAAAAGATTTTTTTAAAGACCGATCTGTTGTCGTTGGAGCCACTGCCATTGGCATTTACGATTTACGATCCACACCACTAGAGGCCAACTACCCGGGACCCGAAATCCATTTAACTGTGCTCGCAAACTTATATGAGCGAGCAATGCTAAAATATTGGCCGGATGAAAGCAAATACTTCCCTTGGATCATTTTTGCTTTCGGAATTGTGATCACTTTGTTTTGGTCCCAGTTGGGCGCAATTAGTTCATTCATTTCAGTATTTATAACGATACCACTCATTTTCGCTTTAGATATGTTTGTCTTTCAAAAAATGGGACTGATATTCTCAGGATTTTTAATCCTTATAATTCTTTCAGCCATTACAAACATCGCGATTACGTTCTACAAATACTTCACGGAAGAACTCAAAAAGAAACAATTGAAATCCACATTCTCGAAATACGTTTCGCCGGCTGTCGTCGATGAGCTTTTAAAATCGGAAGACAATCTAAAACTGGGTGGCCGCCGTCAACGAATGAGCGTGTTTTTCTCGGACGTACGTGGATTCACCACGATTTCGGAAAAACTAGCGCCGGAAGAGTTATCCCGCGTATTAAACCTGTATTTGACTCCGATGACCGAAATCGTTTTTGCGAACAAAGGAACTTTGGATAAATATATTGGGGATGCAATTATGGCTTTTTTTGGTGCTCCCATCGAAGATAGCAATCATGCAGAGCAAGCCTGCCGAACAGCTTTGCAAAGCTTGGTAAAACTAAAGGCATTGCAGCAAGTATTCAAGGATCAAAATCTACCTCACATCGATATCGGAATTGGTATCAACACTGGCGAAATGAGCGTGGGCAACATGGGTAGCAATATTGTGCAAAACTACACGGTCATGGGTGATTCAGTGAATCTTGCCTCGCGCTTGGAAGGAACAACCAAGGAATACGGCGTTCGCATCATTATTAATGAAACAACAAACGAAGACGTCAGGGGCAAATTTATAACTCGCGAAATCGACCGAGTGAAAGTAAAAGGTAAAAACCTTCCCGTTGCGATCTTTGAACTTCTTGGAGAAGTGAAAACAGCAACGTCAGGCTCACTGAGCTATTTAAATGATTTCAAAAAAGGCTATGAATTTTATTTAGTTAAAGACTTTAACAATGCGATTACCGAGTTTGAAAAAGCATTGGCACAGAAAGAAGACGATCCTGTTTCAAAAATGTATGTCAAGCGATGCAAAGAATTTTTGGAAGACCCGCCACCCTCTGAATGGGACGGCGTTTACGTTATGAAGACGAAATAGAATTTGAGTTTTCAAATTTGCCAGGCAGATCTAATTTGATTTGCCTTAAAATATAGTCGATATTCGCTTCTTTGTCTGATGCACAAAGCGGATGTTCTTCTCCGGCGCTATCAGTCACAAATATTACGTAAGTTTCCGTGGTGTCTTCAGCCGAATAACTATTTTGCATCACTTTTCTGAAACCGCGAATATCTTGAAAATGAATTTTCTTGTTTTCAGATTTCTTTGATTCAAAAAAACAAATTTGGTTGTTTCTGCGCTGAAATTCAATTCTGCGTCCAGA
The DNA here is from genome assembly GCA_964498705.1 of uncultured Bdellovibrio sp. GTDB lineage: Bacteria > Bdellovibrionota > Bdellovibrionia > Bdellovibrionales > Bdellovibrionaceae > UBA2316. The sequence goes on from CAZCHT010000013.1 coordinate 1,657, forward strand.
CACCAATCGAACAAGGTACTTATATAGAAATGGTAGACTCAGGGCGACGGTTAGCAGAAGTATCAACTTACCTCCCCATCCGCCATTGATTTCATCCGATCTAAAAACCACTAGCCATAAAGGATACAGACTTAACAATGCTAAAGAGCCCACAATCCATAACTGACTGGCTATCGTTTCCCTAATTATCGATTTATCAAGATAACGAAAGTACTTAAAGCGTGCACCGACACCCGCGTAGCCAAGGAAGGGATAGTTCTTGGACGAAATGAGGTTATCGATCTTTGTTTTCAAAGGCCGCATTGATTTTGTCTGCTGTTTCTTTGAAGAAATCTTTCTCACGCAGAATGATCTTTGTGAATTTTTTCGTCGAGTTAAATTCATCAAGGTGTTTATTAATACGAAATAAAGGACCAGCCGCCCGATTAGTCATTACCATTCCAACGCCGTAACTGAAGAACGTGATCAGTAAGCTACTTAAAAGCAAAATGATCAATTGATCGCGCGATAGGCCTTCGATCAAAGTGAAAGTCTCATCCGTAATCATACCCTTAGCACCCTCAGCGAACTTAGTCAGGCGATAGAAAACTATCAAGTTGCCAATGACATACATAAACAAATTAAGAATAATACCTAAGGTAATAAAATTTAAGAATCTAATCTGAAACTGTGGTTCGATTAAATACTTTTTACGAAAATTACGCATTTATTACTTCTCCAGACTATTTTTTAGAGTAGCTACCTGAGAATGAATAAATAAATCCGACCAGCATTTTGTTGTATTTATAGGCTTCAACATTAGAGTTATTCATTAAATACGAAAGTGTCAGAGAAATATTATTTCGTTTGTTCAAATCTTGTGAAGCACCCAGAGTGAAACCATAGATAGTGTCTTTTCTTTCGTTAGAGTTTTCCGGGTACTTCAGATCCGAATAATCCAAGCGCGCACTGCCTTTATATTTTGCGCTCCAAGGAAACGAATATGTGCCGGCAACAAGGATTTTAGAATAGGTATTATTTTTTCCATCGGCGGTATTAGACACGTAACCAATATCGGCAAGAACTGATTTATCACCTGTCTGAGTTAGCAGCTTCAGCCAATTGTAGTTAAATGACATACGTTTGGCGGACTGATTGTCATCTGCATTCGTTACCTCTAATGACGATTTATCTATCACATAGTCGAACTTCAAAATATGGAACTTGTCGCTGCCTTGATCCCACTGAGTATCTAAAGCTAACCCCGAAGAATTTAAAATTAGTTTCCGTGCGCCACCATCATCACTCATGTTTAACATGAATACATAGGGAGTGACGTTGGAATTAAACGATCTCTTAAACCAAGTGTTCACGTAATTAATAGGCAGTCGCATACCATACTGCAATGGATCTGCAGATTGAATGGTGCTATTACTTTTAAAACTATTATCCACACTGTACATATCTGAAACTACTAATTCAGCGGCATATTTGGACGTCAAGGTTCTAAAGTAGTAATAAGTCAGCGAGCCACCGTAGAGTAGCCGATACGCTTCTGAATTGGTTGCTAAATTCTGAGTCGAAATATTCAAAACATTTCCATCGTATTGCAGTCCCGTATATAAATTGTAGCGGAATATTTCTTTTTGAGCCTCGATGAACATTTCAATGCGATCAATTTCATCGATTTTTGCTTCAGCCTGCTTGTCTAACTTTGGATCTTTTGAATTATCTAAAACGAACTGGTAGCGTTCTTTTGCCTTTGGGTACAAAGCCTTCTGAAACTCAATTGTGCCTGCATAGAAAGCGGCGGGCGGGCTCAGCTCAATATTTTTTTCTTCTTGGATATCTGCAAAATCTTCTAGAGCTTTATCTAGTTCATTTAATTTTAAATGGTTCAAACCAATGTAATAACGATGTTCAACCTGATCTTGATCTCCGCCCTCGGCCATAGAAAGAATGGACAATGATTTATTATAGCTTCCTACCTTGTAGAGAGCGACTCCGTATTTATACAGAAACGAATCATTCTCTGGATCTAGCTCATAGGCTTTTTGATAGTTAGCTGTTGCGGCCGGAAACTTTCCCGCTCGATAGTCTTTGTCTCCTTGAACAGCCAACGTATTCGCCTGCTGCTTAGCTTGGCGTTTAGCTTCTTCATTTTGTGCTTGTTGCTGTTTTAATAGTTCTTCACGCTTGAGTGCTTCTTGGGTCTCGAAACTTAAACGTGATTGTTCTTGAATACGATCGTTCAAACGAACAATCGTTTCTTTTTTGTCTTGAACTTGATCCGGGTTTAAACTTTTTGATGTTTTAACTTCTTGAAGTTTCTTTTTTAAATCTTCAGTCGCCTTGTTCATGAACTGAACCGAATAGCCTTGCCATTCTTTCTCGGTTTGGAACAACACAACGGATAACCCTTTTTCTGATGTATTCGTATTAGGAAGAACAAATGCGTATAGCTTTTGCCCCGCCTTTGTTTCAAATTCTAGCAACTGGCTAGGGTACTTATCCATATTCATTTGAATGCGGAAATAACCTGTTAAAACACTCTTGTCTTGTGCCGTGGGTAGCAATTCCACAGAGGCTTTTCGTTTTGTCTGCACTTCGGTAACAGAAATAAACTGAGAAGCACTAGCCGATTTATTTTGAGTTTGAAACTCGATATAAATTGGCTGATTTTCTAGAAGTGTAATTTGTTGGCCTAACGCCAAAGCTATCGACGTTGAAAAAAATAGAAGTAAGAATTTTTTCATATAGATAATAGTGTAAACTATTATCTTGTTGGGACAATGATAACTTTTGTTTTTAGGTTTCTATTTGAAATTAAATCTCTTTCTACTTTTGGCGGTTCTGGTGGTTTGGGCTTTGGAGATGGTCCCGGCATTGGTGGCGGAGTCGGAGCATCTGGACTTTTGGGTACATTTTTTAAATCCGCCGCGATGTCAGCTCTATCAACCATACCTTCTGGTTTTGCTGGATCTGCCTTCACTTCCTTCTTACCTTCTGAAGCCGGACTTCGACTGTCGCCGTTTTCTTTTTTATCTTCTTTCTTTGCTGAATTAGATCCCTTGTTAGCCGTATCTAAATCTTCTTTCTTCATTTGCTTAGGCGCATCCGGTGTTGCTTGTCCTTCGCCTACTCCCGATGTTTGTCCCTTCTTAACCATTACTGGTGGCGCACTTGAGCCTGGTAAAGAAAGCGCAACAGCGCCTTTGAATGTAACAATTTCTGTTCTGCGAGTGGCTGGATCAAACGAGGTTAAAAATTGTGTTCCGCGAACGCCGGCAACGGCTGTTGGCGTCTTGATCATAAATTGACTTTTCTCGCCATCATATTTTTGTTCGACGTTACTGCGGACTTTACCTTTTGATAAATCAATTTCTACGTTTTTCACGCCCGTTGTAGAATCATTTTCATATTTGTTGATTGTAATTTTGGTATCAGTCGAAATATTAAACACATTTCGATCGGACATTACGATCTTAGCGCGGCTGTCGGCACCCGTCGATACCACATCACCGGCGTAAACTTTCGAAGCCACTTTCGCTTTAAATTTCCCCGTTTTTTTGGATTCGACTTCGACGTCGCCCTTCACTACCATGAAAATGCCATGTAGTTCTTCAGCGAATGTTTTAGATTGAGACACTAATATAAAAAGAACAATCAATACGTGCTTCATGCATTTATTGTAGCATCGACTGACGAAAATTTTCTATAAATTTTACGAGCTAGGCTTAAACCAAGTCGTTCTTAGCTAAACCTATGGACAGTAGTAAGCCGTACCAGATACAGCCGTCTCATATCCAGATGCCGTTTGCATCACTAAATAATTAGCACCTTTATAAGCGGCTTCTTTTTTCATATCTTCGATAGCTCCCTCAAGGTCGGGTTTGACGCTAATCGTTTTACCCTGGACTCTACCTAAATTTTTGCACTCAGGATCTTTTGGCTCCTCACGACTAATTTTAATGCTATCGGCAGAAGGAACAATAGGAGTTGAAGAACAAGACATTAAAGATGCGGCAGAAACGAATAGAGCAATTTGGATAAGTTTTTTCATAAAGCTAGGGTTTCAAAATCTATTTTCCCTGTCAAATTTAAATTTGCTTTATCTAGAAAAACAGGTAGAAGCTTAGAGTTACATGCGAATTAAATCATTTTTTATTGTTGCTTTTTTGCTGCTATCGGCCTGCACCTACGACCACGAATTAGGAAGCGAAAAGAACCCAGTAAAACTGTTTCTGATCCCCGGCCAAGATCCGAAGGTCCTTGAAGATAATGGAAACAAGGTCGCCGATTTTCTTCACAAAAAATCAAACTTACATTTTGAAGTCAAAGTCCCCCCCAGTTACATTGCCGTCGTTGAAGCCTTTGGTTCAAATCGCGCTGATATCGCCATCATGAACACGTTTGGTTACATCTTGGCCCATGAAAAGTACGGCGCCGAAGCCCACTTGATGGGTGTGCATTTTGGACAAAAAAGCTACCAAGGTCAGATTATCGCACGCAAAGGTAAATTCAAAAAAATCGAAGACCTTGATGGAAAAAAATTCGCCTATGTTGATCCAGCTTCTACTTCTGGATTTTTGCTACCCACTGAACTTTTTAAAAAGAAAAATATCAGGCCTAAAGAATTCGTATTCGGTGGTAAACACGATACCGTAGTCACAATGGTTTACCAAGGGCAAGTCGATGCCGGTGCTACATTTCACACGCCTATACAAGACGGCAAACCACAAGATGCTCGCAAGCTTGTTCTGACTCAGTTTCCCGATGTATTTGAAAAAATTGAAATCTTGGCCCTAACGGACCCGATCCCGAACGACCCGATTGTGTTTCGCAAAGATTTATCTCTGGCGATGAAAATTAAAATCAAAGAAGCTTTGGTAGAGTATTTTAAGTCGCCCGAAGGCCAAGATACATTTATGAAATTATACAATATGAATGACGTTGTCGCAGTGACGGATGAGCACTACGACGATGTTAGAAAATCGCTGCAGCGCCTAGGCAAAACAGCGCAAGAGTTCATTCGAAAATAACCAGCTTAGAAAATAACTATCTCAGAACCATTTTTTCGCAAACAATAAACTTACCCGTTGTTCCATCAGAAACTAACTTTGCTTCGTGCAGGATAACTTTGTACGTTTGTGTTTGTTGATCTAAAAATAAACTGGCCGTCACTTTCTTTTGCACACCTTTTTTATTGGTGAGCAATTTGGCACCAAATAAATCACCGCCGCTATAACTTTGCATAGAAAACTGCTCAGCTCGCGCCGTGACCCATTTTTTCTCTACGACTTTCATTAAACTAAAAGTCACATTGTATCTAGGCGAGAATAAATCTTCTTGGCTAGAATTCACCATCAACGCACATACGCCGCCGATATTTGGTCCAACACCAACTTTACCAACCATCATACGTCCACTGTTCAACGAAATCGCATCAGCCATCGCCGAAACAGTCGCCATCGCTATCAACAATCCACTTACTATATAACGCTTCATAAGACCTCACATACATTCTGGTTCTATAAGGTAATAGGCACGTTACGTGCCAGGCCTTCTCAAATTGAGACGCACTTGAAACACCCCAGAATCTATGCAGAAATGACAGGTGTCTAATTCTGAGACACCTCAAAAGAAGAAAGGCCAGCACATTGCCGACCTTTCTGTAAAACTGAATGTTTTCGAAAACTTCTACTTATAGGTAATCGATGTAACCTTTAGGCCCCTCAGAATAAAATGTCTGAGGATCAAATGCCGTTAACACTGTACCTTTTTTAATTTTCTCTGGTAGATCCGGATTAGAAATAAAATACTTACCCCAAGATACGGCATCAGCGACGCCATCTTTCAGCAGGTGTTCAGCTTGTTCTGGAGATAACCCTTGGTTCGCAATCATAACTCCACCAAATTCTTTTTTCAAAAATCCAGTTAAGTAATTCTCGCGTTGTCCTTCGCGCGCAAAAATAAATGCTATTTTACGTTTACCAAGCTCACGAGCTACGTGACCAAAGGTTTCTTTTGGATTGGCATCGCCCATATCATGACTGTCCATCGCCGGAGCCAAGTGAACCCCAACTCGGCCAGCACCCCAAACATCAATCACGGCATCTGTAATTTCCAAAAGGAAGCGCGCGCGATTCTGTACTGTTCCACCATATTCATCCGTACGTATATTTGTTGTACTTTGCAGAAATTGATCTATTAAATATCCATTGGCCGCGTGAATTTCAACACCGTCAAAACCCGCATTCTTAGCATTAAGCGCACCTTGTTTATACTTTTGAACGATTTCCTTTACTTCAGACGTTTCTAAAGCTCTTGGCACAACGTAGGCTTTTTCAGGGCGTACTAGGCTGACATGTCCTTTGGGAGCCAACGCGCTCGGTGCTACCGGCTGCTTACCGTTCAAAAATAAAGGATCTGATACACGCCCCACATGCCAAAGTTGCAGGAATATTTTTCCGCCTTTAGAATGCACACCATCTGTAATTTTCTTCCATCCTTGAATCTGCTGCTCATTCCAAATTCCCGGCGTGTCTTTATAGCCAACACCCATCGGATCGACTGACGTTGCCTCTGTTAAAATCAATCCCGCAGTGGACCTTTGCATATAATAATCTCGCATCATATCGTTTGGGATACGCTCTTGCCCTGCACGCTGACGAGTCAATGGCGCCATAATGATTCTGTTAGACAAAGTCAGATCACCTAGAATTAATGGTTGGAATAGCAAATTACTCATAATTAAACCTCATTTTAAATATACTGCCATTTAGCTGCAATTTCCTAAAATGGTCAATACAATACTTCAATAATATTGAAGTATTGTATTAAAGAAATACAGTTCACCCCTTGCGTTTAAACTCTAATTCAAGTATAACCTATATATATGGCTAGAAATTTCAGTCACCCATCTATGAAGGATTTAACAATTGATGGATTGCTATATGCTTTGTCAGATCCTATCCGTCGTGAAATTATCGCAAAGCTAGCCAGTTGTGATAGTATGAGCTGCGCCAAATCCTGCGCTGCCGGCTTGTCCCCGTCGACTGTTTCATTTCATCATAGAATTTTAAGAGAAAACGGATTGATCAAATCAGAAAAAGTCGGAGTCGCCGTGGTGAATACATTAAGAAAATCTGAATTAGATAAAAAATTTCCCGGATTACTTGATTCTATTTTGAAACATCACAAATAGAAATTAAAAGCAGCGACCACTGTATACTTCAGAGAATCGCTGTATATTTGGACACGATGCGGACAATGCAATCCCCAAAACCGCATAGAAAATCACCATAGCCAAGCCCAGCAGCCATGTTTGCTTTAAAACTTTAAACACAAAAATGTCGTCGTCGGCTTTTTTAATTTTACGATAAAGAAAAGATGTCGCCAAGCTTGATAAGATCACTTCGATCATAAGAGCAGGCACTTCAAACAATAGATAGCTGCTCGTATAGATTAGAACAACGAATGCGATTACGACCACGACCGCAATTAGCAAATCGTGCCAGTCACCATCAAGCCAGTTAACAAAATCAAAATCCCAGTAGTCTTTCCAGCTGCGTGTTTCATTTTTTTGTAATTGCTGCTGTTGATTTTTCTTTACCTGAATCGGCGGCAAACTTTCTAAATAGATCTTCCACAGAAACATCAAAACAACAAATACGACGTAGGAAATCAACGCCGCCACAGGATATCGAGCCTCAAGACTGACTTTTCCATACTTGAGCATCAGATGTGACGATACAAATCCACACAACGCCACGATCACAAGGATCAGGCGCGCATGATAACGAAGGTAGATTTTATTAAATAGCTGAGACACGTGCGCTAGTGAATTGATGTTAATTTATATTTCTTAGCAAAATCCTTATACCAATCTTCGTTGTATAACTTCTTGCTAGGATTTTGCTGAAGCTCTTTACGTAGCTTCATGTAGATGTCGTAATACTTCCACGCTTTCGTACCATCTTTGTCTTCATGGTGATCGGGACGCAGTTTTAAATCCCCAGTCGCCAGCAGAACACGTTTTACATCTGGATTTTCATCGATCTTCGCACGAGTCGCTGCTTCTATGATTTCATAGTAGGCATCGGCGTGCTGACCTTTGTACTCAATTTTATTTCCGTGGAACGACACCCAAGTGATGCTCTTGTCCTTCATGATAGCTTCGGCAGCTTTTCCCGCCTTAAGCGCATCAAACGCCGTTAATGCTTCTACATCAGCACGTTTTGGTGACCAGGCTTGACTCGCTATCATACGTTGATCTTTTTCATCTTCAGGAAACTTCATCGACTGCCACAAACCTTCGACACTCGCGTATTTAGTTTTTAGCATCGTAAATGGAGCGGCTGCAAAGTTCGACATTACACCCAGCTCGTTTCGCTTAGAAATAATTACTTCATTCTTGTCTCGCGCTGCTGCTTGGGGAAGGATTTCCCAACCTGGTACGACTTTATCCGTCACCGGTTTCCACCATAAATCAGGATAAGCGGTCGGCGCACCGATTGTTGTTAATCCAACTAACAAACAAACCAAACCAGTTAACATCTTCATAGGAGACTCCTACTATTTTTTATCTTTTTCGTTCAATATCATCGTGTCGACAACCGCCTTAGACTCATAGGCTTTGTCTGATTTAAATCCGCGAATTTTTTTCGATGAGGATTCATCACGATCAAGTTGCTCTTTCATATCGATAGTCACATCACCAAAGCAATACACTTGGCATGACAGACGTCGACCATCCAGAAAATAATTCGTACCTACGATATTCAGTTCCGTACGAGTCGGTGGATTGATGTTACTTTCGCCTTCCACAATCTTAATACGGCATTCTGCGCAGCTAGGAACGCCTTTGCAGATAGATTTAATCGGGATGTTGTTTGCCCATGCGATTTCAAGCAAACTTTTCTCTGAAGTTGTTTCGATTGTAATATCTTGAGGGAGAAACTTTATCTTCATGCGTTCTCCACAATGACTTTAAGGAATTTTTTCTTGCCGGCCTTTAAAATAAATTCTTTTCCCGGTTCCAGATCAATTCGAATTTTTGAGTTAGAAACTTTTTCGCTATCAATACTAACGCCGCCGCCTTCGATCAATCGAGTCGCTTCCGAATTTGTTTGCGTAATTCCTAAGTGGGTCATCAATTGATTCAATGCTACGTCTTTAGCCGGCTTAATCTTTTTCTCTTCAACCGTGTCTGGCAGACCCTTTTGAACGAAAATACGATTAAACTCATCTTCTGCATTTTGTGCATCACTCGCTGAATGGAATCGCGTGACCAAGAATTTAGCCAGATCGACTTTAACTTGGCGAGGATGTTTATTTCCGCTCTTAACGTCTTTCTTTAGCTGTTCTAATTGCGCCGAAGTAATATCAGAAAGCAATTCGTAATAGCGATACATCAATTCGTCTGACACACGCATTGTTTTACCGAACATGTCTTTAGGTGTATCCACGACAGAAATATAATTATCCAAAGACTTGGACATTTTATTTACGCCATCCAATCCTTCAAGAATCGGCATCGTCAAAATACACTGAGGCTCTTGCTGGTATTGCGATTGTAAATCGCGGCCCACTAGCAAGTTGAACTTTTGATCTGTTCCACCGAGTTCCACGTCTGACTTCAGCGCTACGGAATCGTAACCTTGAGTCAGTGGGTACAACAATTCATGTACTGAAATGGGTGTGTGATTCTTCAAACGATTTGAAAAATCATCACGTTCTAAAATACGCGCTACTGTGTAGCGAGACGCCAAGCGAATAAAATCAATCGACGTCATCGGCGCTAGCCATTTCGAATTGTAAACGATTTCAGTTTTATCAGGATCTAAGATTTTGAAAATCTGTTTAGCGTAGGTCTTTGCATTTTCTTCGATTTGTTCACGGCTAAGTATCGGACGAGTCGTGTTTTTACCCGATGGATCGCCAATCAATGCTGTAAAATCCCCGATCAAGAAATGAATGTGGTGACCTAAATCTTGAAATGTTTTTAATTTATTAATGACAACTGTGTGACCAATATGAATATCAGGACGCGTAGGATCCGCACCAAACTTGATCAACAAAGGCTTCTTAGTTTCAGCACTTCGTTTCAATTTCTTAAGCAAATCGTCTTTAGAAATTAAATCTACGGTACCAAAACCAATGCGTTCTAATTGTTCTTCTGGTTTTAAACCCAATAAGCTCATCGACTACCTGGCCATATCAATCGAACGAGTTTCACGTACGACTGTTACTTTAGTTGAACCTAAATGAGGTAACTCACGCTCAACCTTACGTGCGATGTCACGGGATAATAGAACAGCTAAGTCATCCGTAACTTTTGAACTTTCAACTAGGACGCGAATTTCACGTCCAGCTTGAATGGCAAATGTTTTAAGAACACCTTCAAAGCTGTTACCAATTGATTCAAGGTCTTGCAGACGGTGAATGTAATTATCCATTTGTGGACGACGTGCACCTGGACGTGAATGCGACAAGATATTAGCCGCATGGATGATCCAAGCTAATGATGAATTTGGTTTTTCGTCATCATGATGAGAACGAATTGCATGACATACGTCTTCTGATTCGCCATATTTTTTAGCCCATTCAGCGCCAACAATAGAATGGCTGCCTTCTACGGCGTGATCGATCGCTTTACCGATATCGTGCAATAGCCCCGCACGCTTAGCTAACTTAGGATTTACACCTAACTCTGAGGCTAGTAAGCCAGAGATATATGCCACTTCCATCGAGTGATTCAAAACGTTCTGTGCTTGGGACATTCTGTATTTCAGTGAACCCACTAGTTTCACTAGTTCAGGATGGATTTGATTTAGACCTAACTCCACCACCACTTGATCACCCGCTTCGCGGATAGATTTCATGATTTCTGCTTTTTGTTTTTCAACGACTTCTTCGATACGCGCTGGATGGACGCGGCCGTCTTCCATTAATTTCTCGATCGTGCGTTTAGCAATTTCACGACGGATAGGATCGAAACCTGAAATAACTACGGCTTCTGGTGTATCGTCCACGATCAAATCAACACCACACAATGCTTCCAGTGTGCGGATATTACGACCTTCACGACCGATGATTTTCCCCTTCATCTCGTCATTTTGAAGAGCCAGAACGCTGACAGTTCTTTCAGACGTGTACTCGGCTGCGAAACGCGACAATGCGGTCGCAATTGTTTTCTTAGCGCGCATCTGCGATTCACGTTGAGTTTCTTGCTCGATTTCAGCAATACGTTTCGCAGCTTCGGCCTTGGCTTCGTCTTCTAACGATGAAATCAATTCGCGCTTAGCTTGCTCTTGAGTCATCTGAGCTACGGTTTGTAATTTATTTTTTAAATTATTCAGTTCTTCTTCAGATTTTTTATCTTGGTCTGCTAGCTTCTGTTCCTGAACTTTTAATTTCTCGTCGCGATCTTTTAGCTGGCCCATAAAACGATCGTTATCATCTTTGCCTTTTTTTGCTTGGTCATCGACTTCTTTAAGTTTCTTCTCTAGCTGCTGTTCTTTTGTGCGCATGCCATTTTTTTGTTTTTGAATTTCAGCTTCTAGGTTTTTGCGCGAACGAGCTTCAAAATCTTTAGACTTAGCTTCTGAGTCTTTTTTGATTTTATTAGCTTCATTTTTTGCTTTACTTAGAATTTTCTCAGCCTCAATTCGCGCTGATTTTTTCTGAATTTCATCCTTGTATTTCTTTACAAAGAAAACGGCTGCTCCGCCTACGATCAATCCGATGATGACCGAAATCACTATTTCCATTTCAACCCTCTATTTTCTAAACACTTAGTTTCCGCACATCAATGCACTTAGTTTCAGTGATAATATAATCCATTTTGATGTCCCAACCATCAGTCGGAAGCGAAGCTTCACTCAACTGACAATCAAAACAAACCCCAACTTTTAAACCTTTAAAATTTTGTAAATAACGATCGTAAAAACCTTTGCCCCGACCAAGGCGATCACCAGAAGAGCTAAAGCCAATCCCTGGGATCAACATAAGCTGAATGCTAGCCGCTGGCACAACCTCAACCGAAGTCGGATGAGAAAACCCAAGAGAGGAAACTTCCCACTTCTCAGAAGAATAATTAGCCACAGACGTAAATTCCATAACCCCATCAACAGAGGTCAACTTAGGAAAAACAAGCGACAAAGACGTAGAATGATAAAACGAAGAAAGGTCGGGCTCATCAGAAAGAGCATTAAACCCAGCCACACAAACAGAAGAAGCCCCTGAAGCAGCTGCAATCTCAGACACAGTCAAATTAGAAATCAAATTCTGAAGCGAAGAAACAACCCCAGCCTCAGCTGCCGCCCGAAGGGTCGGCACTTGAACAAACAGTCGAACCCGCTCTTTAAGCTCTTTACGAACCGAAGCCTTAGTAGAAAGAGAAACATCAGATATCAAAGAAACCTCAACAAAAAAATTGTTCCCAAAAAGCGGCCGAAGGCACGCTGCCCTAACGCATCCTATGGAAGTTCTAAAGGTGGCATATGCAAGGCGGACTTGCCGAAAAAGCACGGAGGCGTGGCAGCGCCACGTCGTAGGGATTTTTCGGTAAGTCCAACGCAGTCAGATGACAGCTTTAGGACTTCCACTACTTTTTGGAGTTTTCGATATCTACAGAGAGCTTCAAGACGCGTTCTTCTATTTTTTCTAGTTCGCGGTGTGCCTTACGTTTCAATAAAATTAATTCTTCGGCTAAATTAAGCGCAGTCAGAACGGCTGCGTTTTGATAAGAACCATGTTTTGTTAATGCCAGAGACTCTTCCATTTTTTTATTGATAAAGCCGACCAACTCTTGAACTGTTGCGTCATCATGATTGGTTTTAAGACGATACGGGATGCCAGCAATCAAAAACTCATAGGCCCGGGCCTCGCTAGGCCGCGCCTCGCCAGGCCGCGCCTCAATAGCGCTCCCTTTAGATCCTTTAACCAAATCATTTTCAGAGTGAATCATTATTCAACCTTCTTAGATATTCGAAAACTTAGAATTAATTATATATTCTAAATGTTTATTGTCCATCAATTTATCGTTTCAAGCACAAACAAAGAACGCCTTGGTCCTTCTTGTTTTCGCACTTTAGCTGAACCTTGCCACCACTATGGGTAAGATCGAGCTCTTGTACGGAATCATTGCTAGTTTTGTAGGACATTTCAGTTTTGTTTGGCTTTGTGTCAAGCCACAGTGACTCGTCATCAAGGATTTTCACATCCAAAAGGTATTTTTGCGGAACATCCTTCACTGGGTTTTTAAACTTTTCTTTCTCGAGCGGCACGATCTCGGCAACGTCGTCTTTATCCAGTTTCTCGAGATAAAAATCATATTGAGGAATACCTTTAAGCCATTTTTGCAAACTGATCGTCAAACGATGCGGCTCAGTCCCACGTTTTGTGTCCGTGAATAAAACGCGACGATAGCGCAATACCGATTTCACCGAGGGGCGTTTTTGATCGATGTCTTTTTTCAATGTGTTCAAGTCCACCTTGAATTCCATCTTTTCATTCACTAGTTCGGGGTAACATTGAACAATATTTTGGTAAGAAATCGATGGAAGCTTTTTACTCTTTACACGCTCAGATGTTTGCGCATGCATACCCACGGCAGAAAATAAAAATATGACAATCCAATTTACCATTTTTTTATACTGTCAGCTGAGTGAAGTCCTTGTCCACAAAATAAATCTACTTACACTCCGACAGATCCCAGCACAGGGACCCTTGTTGATCAAGAATCCGACAAAGTTTTCCCATGCCGTTGGCATGCACGCGGAAATAACTGCTTTGATCCGCGACTGGTTTGCGAGAACCGTCCGCATCCTTTACGAAATACCGACAAGTATAGGTCCACTCATATTTCTGATCTGTGTGTTCAATTTTGTCTTCACATTCAGAATCTAGTGTTTTATCAATTTTTTCACCTTCAACAAATTCGCGGCCGACTTTAAATGTTAGATCTTTATCATCCGACTTAATCTGCAATTGCGGGTGCGTAGTCAAATCTGCTTCGAATTTGGCTTTAATTATTTTCGAAGTGTTGTACCAAATGCTGTCTTTAGCATCGCAAACAAACTGACCTGGCAATTTAATTGCTGGTTTTGCGTCCTCGGATGGAACTACTTGTGTCGCCACTTTCCCTGCCGATGTCGTTTCTTTTTTTGAATCTTTAGGTGGTGTATGCGTAGCAATCGTCGCCGTTTCCGGTCGACTGCCACAAGCTCCAATCATTAATGATAGCATCAAAACAAAAAATATTTGCTTCATCATGTCCCCTTAGTTCACTGTCGCTGCTTTGATTGCAACTGTTTTCGCGCTTTGATCACCGCGCGCTTTAAATGACCCTGGAAATACTAAAATTGTTCCGCTGCCCGCTATAGGCGCTGCTAGCAATCTACGTTTGTGGCTTACCTTAACGCGATCACCTGGCTTTGATAACCATGATTGAGTGTACTCACCATCCGAGTATTTATCTGCCAATGACGTCGCACCAAATACAAAAAGTCCATACAGCCCTTCTGGCGATTTTGCATTATTATATACTTTGCAAACTTCGGCTGCTTCATCTGTTAAGCTGGTTACTTTAGCTAAACACATGCTGTAGTCAATACGCTCATTCATTACCTTCATACCCAATGACGACAAATAGTAATCGCCGAAATCATATTGCGAAAACTTTAACGGCGATTTAGCAAAATAAAAATTTTCCATCAAAATCCGCTTTTGCTCGATGCTGGCATTTAAATCGTGAAACACGCGAACTCTAGACTCGCCAGCCAAAACCTCTGGTAAATGCAGCTCTGTCATCTTAATTAACTTTGTCGCACGCGACGTTAATGACAGCATGTCGGCATGTATTTGATTTTCAAAAATAGCGATATAGTCACCTGAATCTACTGTGTAGTTCTTATTGAAATCTAACGCGTACTTCAATTCACACGAATTACGTTTGTTGCTAACACATTTATAGAGCTTAACGATTTTAGAAACATGGTTTCCATTTAACGTTCCCAAGAAACCAATCACCGATTTGTTTTCTGGAATAGCTTGCAAAGCATCTGTAACTTCTTGCGGTCTAAGGCTATCTGTATCTTCCGTCAGAGCTGAATCTTTAGATTTCAAAATTCCTGAAAGTCTAAGGTCAGAACCATAAATATCATCAGCGAATCTGACAACGCCATCAACTGTTACGTCCGTAGTTATAAATGTCGCATACACAGGAAGTGTCTTTTTAACTTTAACTCGTGTTGGCTGTGGATCATTTGCTGAGTTTAAACCAGCTTTAACAATTTTGTTGATACCATCCATATCGAATGACGGCTGATCGCGCAGTAAGTATTCCGCTAGCACAAATGGCTTTTCTAAGCGGATACAACCGCTACTCAACAATCGTTGATCTTTAGAAAAAAGATTTCGTTCATTCGTGTCATGTAGGTATATGGCCCATGGGTTTGTTAATGGAAACTTTACTAAACCCAAAGCATTTTCATTTCCAGATCCTTGAACGATTCGGTAACTAAAATTATTCTTTGTAACCGAATCCCAATCCACGGACTCGGGATCGACAATAGCACCTGATGATCCATCGTAAAGTGTCATATTGTGATCAGCTAAGTAGCCTGGATTTTCCTTAAGCTTTGGCAATTTATCTTTTACAGCGATGCTGTATGGCACCGTCCACGTTGGATTTAGCTCAACTACAGTAACCAAATCCTTCATCGTTGGCGTACGACGAAACTTCTGTCCGTTGATAGTTTTCATTTCAATTACGAGCTGACTGTTTTCAAATAATTTAAATTCTTGAAATGCTAGATTCACAAAAATATGATTCGGTTCAAAGTCATCCGACAACATTCTTGCTTTTTCCATCGCTAAAAATATTTTCTCTTTACGAACTTCGACACTGTAACCCAATGATTTTACTAAACTAGAGGTAATGCCCTTTTCACCCGTTTTATAGTACTTGTGAAACAAAGCGATCTGCTTATTAAGGTTGTCATCGTAAATAGAATCGATTGATTCAATAGCGAAACCATAATTGATCATTTGAACTTTTAGGTCTTTGATAAATTCGCTATTGCCACCCAAGACTAATTTTTCTTTTGGAAACGCTAAAGTTTTCCAATTGTCTTCGACCTCAGCCGTCAACAAGCGGGCTAAAGCTTGCTTTAATGATTTATAGATTCTGTTTTTAGGTTCCATCTTTTGAAGGGCCGGGCGAATCTGGTCTGCTTCGTTCAATGACAACAATGTGCTAGCTAACTCATCCCAACGATTAAAAGTTTTCTTTGGCAGTTTTGTATCGTCATCCAAAACATAGTAATCAGCTAAACGACCCATGTAGAGGTATTTGGACATTTGGATCCACTTGTCCGTTAAAAGAATCTCTAGCCAAAACAAAGTGGATGCTTTTTTATCTGTGTTCATTATCAACTGATCCAACTGAGGATCGATGAAATCTGACTTCGCAAATCCAAATTCATTTGGATTCTTTAAAACCTCAATAAATCCAAGAGCTGCACTTGATAGAACTTTGTCTTCTATCCAAATCGATTGATATTGGTTTTTTTCATAAACAAGCTTTACGGAATCGGCCTGAATTAAATATTTACCTAGCTTTTGAATTGATTTATCTTGAGCTGCCCATTGCTTAATCGAGTCGGAGACGCTTTGCGCCTGAGCCATTCCTATGAATAAAAAGCCAAAGATAATAACCAGTCTAAACATTCGATACCCCATTTACCTAATGGGCCTATCAATCCGTGTACCAGTAATACAGAGCTAATCATTTGATTTTGAATGAATTTCCTATGTGTTACTTAGCAACACATAGGTAGAATTTTCAGGGTCGTTTTTACGACTGGATTCTAGGGAAACGCACATTAGCGAGACGTTCCCAGCGTCGAAGTTCCGTAGCTTGGCAATCCGCCCAGTCCACCGCTAGTTCCATACTGGTAGTTACTACCGTAAAGACTGCTACCATTTTGTACTTGTTGAATACGTTGAATCAAACCAGACAACTCAGTTTGCAGACCTGACATCGCTTGAGTTTTTTGCATTGCATTTTGGTAGTACTGCATTTGTTGCTGCTGCACTAACTGTTGTTGTTGCAACTGAAACTGTAGCATTTGCGGATTGCTTGTTAGGGACGAATTTCCCGACAGACCGCCGAGTCCGCTCAAGCCATTCAGTCCTGATAAACCGTTAAGACCACTTAATCCGTTTAATCCAGAATATCCGTTCAAATTTCCAAGACCGTTAGATCCCGACAAACCATTTAGTCCTGTCAGCGAGTATGGCGAATAGCCATTGTTCATCATCGATAAGCCGCCCATATTCATTCCTGAATTCATATTTAGGCCGCCCATCATTGATAGCGCGCTTAGCGGCGAGGACTGCGCCCATTGAGGCATTCCAAAGGCGCCGCCATTTTGAGATTGTCCTCCCATTTGGCCCATCATCATTGCGTTCAAACCGCCACCCATCATCATCGAATTAGATCCACCGGACATCATCGCTTGACCGCCCATCATCGCGCTTAAACCTCCGCCCATCGCACCAGACATTCCACCGCCAGCTTGGCCCGAGCAGCCGAAGCTGCCTTGGCCCATTCCGACGTTGATTGCACCAAGAAGATAGGGAGCAGCCGCCATAAAAGGGGAACTTGCGGGCATTTGTGTGGGGAACCCCAAGTTAGCATTTTTGTCGGCCATCTCCCCATAAAAATTTTTCGTTGATGAGTACGCCATAAGAGCCATCAAGGAATTAGTCACAACACCTGTAAGGTTGCCGTCACCATTTTGATTTCCTCGTTGACCTCCACGACTACTGCCACCACCACCAGCTAAACATTCATAACAAATGCCGCCTTCGGTTTTATCCGCTCGATCCGCCATTTCTGACGGATCTACTTTTTGTTTACGTGCTTCTGCCAATGCGGCTTTTGTTTCAGTGATAGTTTGTTTTAGTGCTTCCAGATCTTTTACCAAACGATCAACGCTCGTTTTTGCGCGTGGGTATTTCACTATGGAATCACGACACATAGCCGGATCTTGTTTGCTTAATAATTTTCGTTTAGAGCAAATATCTGTTTTAATTTTGCCGCGTGGATTATTTTCTTGGTCACAAACCGCGCTCCATTCTACGGCTAATTCTTTTGGTTCAATTTCTATGATCGAAGATTCGTCGTCTGATTTTTTAGCTTTGTTATCGCCGAAGCCTTGGTAATCTTGGCAGCGCGATCCAGAATCAATATGATTTTTCAAGAATGCGAACACCTCTGTATCAAATGTCATTTTCATACCTGATTCAGATTTGCGAAGTTCGGCTTTAGCAAGTTGTAAGTCTTTACTTTTATCTTTACGTTCTTTTTCAAGATCTTTGATTTGCTGTTTTAGATCGATAACTTCGTCGGATTCGCTTAGCGCCTGCTGTCCCATTTGTTGTTGATAACCACAACCTTGTTGACCACCCATCATTTGGCCGGAACCCCAACTATTCATTTGAGCCATCAGTAGTCCTGGCAAAAGCAAAAGTGATAATGTTAGTGCGGTTTTCATATGGACTCCTTGGCCCGTTGTTAACCAAAGAATATCGAGGAATGATTGAAAGACTGTGGAAGGAGTAGTGTAAAGCGTTGTAACTGTGTCTCAATATGAAATACGCAGCGAAACTAGTCCATAGTTACGCTGGGATAGACGTACGAAAAAATTGGAAATAAAAAATTATATTATAGAACCGAAGGTTCTTAAATAATAGAATCGACGTATTCTTGTTGTGAGAAAGGCTTCAAGTCGTGGATACGCTCGCCTATCCCAAGTATCTTAATGGGAATCTTTAGTTCATTTGAAATACCGATAACAACCCCGCCCTTAGCCGTGCCATCCATCTTGGTCAGAATCACGCCAGTTAAGTTCAAAGCCTGATGAAACTCACGCGCTTGAATCAACGCATTTTGTCCCGAGTTTGCATCCAAAACAATCCACACATTGTGAGGCGCTTCGGGACTGTTTTTGGCCATTACTCGTTTTACTTTTTTTAGTTCTTCCATCAAGTTCACTTGGGTATGCAGCCGACCAGCGGTATCGATAATCACTAAATCATACCCTTGTGCTTTCGCTTTGGCGACAGCATCAAATGCCACAGCGCTTGGATCTGTTACACCTTCTGGAGAAAAAATCTCAACCTGCGCGCGATCGGTCCAAACTTTCAATTGGTTCTGAGCCGCCGCACGAAAGGTATCACCCGCAGCTACTAAGACACGCTTACCCTGGCCAGCCATCAAAGCCGACAACTTACCAATCGTCGTCGTTTTACCAGCGCCATTCACACCGACGATCATCAAAACGGTAGGCCCCTCAGCCGCCCATTTAATACGTTGAGCGATTTCCAAATGATCATGCTCACTAGATCCATTAGAGGCGTGCAAAATAGAAAGAATTTTGTCACGTAGAGTTTTCTTTACTGTATCCAAATTTTTCTTTTCTGATGACGAAAGAGTCGCATCCAAATGACCCATTAAAGATTGCACGGTCGTGGATCCAATATCCGCAGTATAAAGAACTTCCTCAACATCTTCCAAAGGCTGAGCTGAATTAGATGAAAAGGCATTTTTGATGCGACCCCAAAAATTTTCACGAGTTTTAGAGAGCGCTTTTTCGACAGTATTTGTTTCATCGCCGGGAAGAACGGTTTCTCCAGATGCGGATACGGGATGAAGAACTTTTTCAGTAGGCGGAGCAAGTATCGAATCAGAAAGCTTATCTGATTCACGAGTTGCGATCTGTTCCGTTGAAGTTTCAGTTTCAGATGATTTATTTTTCTTAAGTGCTTTTAAAATAAACGGAGTGAAGATAGCTAAGATAATTAGGGCTACACAAAAAAATAAAATTCGAATCGCATCTTGATGAGCTTCTGGCATCATAGGGAAACCTCGCGGAAAAAAGAAATAGAACAGGCGAGATATACTACGGAAAGACGCCTGTAGTTTAGGCGAATCTAACTAAATAACGCTCTTCGCTAAAAAAAATCCCCCTGAGTTCATCAAGGGGATTTCGCTATCATTTAAAGCTAAAACCTATTTTAGCTTTTTATATAATTCCATACCTGAATTGTATTTACTTTTGTCATCGAAATTCACAAAACTTGGTTTTTCACCCAAGACTTTAGCTAAATCATCAGCCGATGATTTAATCACCGCTTTTTGTTCCGCTGTTAATCCTGCTGTTGTCACGACAAGCTTCTCAAGCAGGGTATCGACGGCCGAATTTGCTTTGTATTTGTCGCCACCAAGACCTTTTTTAACACTTTCCCATTCTGTTTTTAAATGAGTTTTCATATAAGCCAGAATTGTACTGCGAGTTGCCGGGGCCCCTGCCACATAATTTCTGATCGTAGTCGCCCAGTCCACAGTGATCGGCAAAGTAACAGATTGGTTTTCTGCACGAACAACGACTGAAGACGATTGATCGGGAGCACCGTTAGTGCTAATAGCCGCATAGCCTTGGAATACCACTGGCTCTTTCAAGCTCTTTGAATAATCCATTTTGATACTTTTGTTTTCCAATTGCGATGCATTTCCCGCAACAGAAATTTTAGCTTCGCCATTTTGACGGCCAATATTTTGAAGAGATTTAACGACTACGGCTACCGGAGTACCCACGCCATACGTAGCGCCCGAAAGAGGTTTAATATCCGCAGTTAAGCCTTCTAATTCCATACTGTTTTGAAGCTGGTTATTTCTAGATGTGAACGCATCTGTGTATGCGCCAGCAAATGTTTCTTCTTTTCCTTGCTGACTTGCTTCACCATAAGCTAACAAGAACCCATTTTGGTACCCTACATCTTTAGCGTACTCTTGAGAAATTCTGAAACCTAAGTTACGTCCGAATGCGAACGGAACTGGATTTGGTTTTTCAACTTCATTTCTCCATTTATTATCAAACACGCCATCGTATACATTTTTGAATGTATTTCTGAACGCGCTTTCAGCCTCAGAATAATTTGTAGTTTGTGACGGATCTCTGATTTTATCGTAATAATTTACTTGATCAGAACATCTTGAAAAACGACGCTCTTTCCAGATTTGGAAAGCCCAGTCGTCGCGGTACCATGATCTGACTAAATCAAATTGATACGAATTCCAGCCATAAACAATCGTTGGTGACCAGCGATCTGACCATCCATCAATAGCCCAACCATCATAACCGTATTGTTGTGAACGAACCCAAGATTGAACTTCTCCATCAACGGCGCGAAGGCGTTCGTCAATCGTGCGAACAGCCGATGCGTTAACCTGTAAACCACCACTCGATGGATTCGGAACATTTAATGTTAAATTTGGCGCGCTGTCTTTATCTAACACTTCTACATGTCGTGCTCTTGATTCTAATTGTCCACGACGTGCACCTTCCGTTCGGCCAGCCTCTCGCCCTGCTTCTAGACCTTGGTTTCCACCATTGCCTGAACCTAGCTGAGCGCCCATTTTGTATTCTACAGTGTCTCTTAAAGAACCAAGATTACTTAAAGAATAGATCGCCATACCTTCACGGATACCGCGATAGTAATTATAACGATCACTTTCAATTCGCCCATACGCAGCTACAACCGCATTCGCCATACAACGAGCATTGTTTTCGGCTGTATTACGAACTTTGTTAATATCCACTCTATCTGTAGTTGGTTGTGGAGGAGGATTGTAACCACCACCGCCACCATTTCCAGGATTAGGTGTTCCGCCGCCACTGTTTCCGCCTTGTCCTTTTGGAACAGTTTCAGACGATGCGTTTTTTCCAGCCACTTGAATAACTAAGTTATCACCTGGACCAACAATCCCACCACGAAATGTCGTTTTAAAACATCCGTTAGCGTCAGTACGACCGCCGCGATTCATATCGCTTCCGTTTTTTAAAATCTTATAGACTTCATTTTTTGGAAGATTACATGTTTCCATAGAATAATCAGCACCACCGGCTGAAGAAATGGTTGCTGGGTCTCTATCTGCTTCAGGCGCTGTGTTTACATTGGCCACAGCTGGATACGATTGCTCCGTCTGGCTTACTTTAGAAGTGCTTGAACACGACACAATAGTCAGCCAAGCAAGTACTACTACTAACTTTCTCATAGTTACCCTTTCATATTTTTATGTTTTATGTTTGATCCCCCAACAGTATTGCAATGAAAGTATGTGTTGAGACAGTCCAGTTTTTCCAACCAGATGGAACAGAACCACACCATTTTTTTTGAGTTTTAAAATTAGATAAAGAAAGGAAATAGTTAGAAAAGAAAATGTAATATTCAAGCAAGGTTTTATAACTGCGGAGGATGTCTAGAAACTTTTAGTCCTGTCGAAAGCTGTAGTTTTTTCGATTTTTCAAAAATACGAAAAAATATCAAAAGCGGAAAACTTCCAAAGGAAGTTTGAGCAAGAAGGGATCCAAAAATCACCAGCCATCAACGAGCGCGGTTTAAAACGCTCGCGGCCGAGGCGACGAGGAGCGTGCCGCGGAGACGTGGCACAGCCACGTCGCACAAGTGCACCGACGAAGGCAACGAAGGACCCGAGCGTTTTAAACCGCGCGGAAGCCCCGATTAGTGAATGTCTTGCAACGAAACAGAAACCATTGTCGAAACACCACGCTCTTGCATAGTAACCCCGTATAGTTTCTTCGCTACTTCCATTGTATGTTTATTATGCGTAACTACGATGATCTGTGAACGTTTCGACATCTCACGAACTAGATCATTGAAACGGAATACGTTGGCATCATCCAGTGGCGCATCAACCTCATCCAGTAAGCAATAAGGAGATGGTTTTACTAGGAAGATCGAGAATACAAGGGCAACCGCTGTCAGGGCTTTTTCACCACCCGACATTAGAGTTACATTTTGCATTTTCTTACCTGGAGGACGAGCTACGATTTCAATACCAACTTCAGTTTTTTCTGGGTCTTCATGAAGTTCAAGTTTCGCTTCACCACCACCAAACAATACTGGGAATACGCGAGTGAAACGATCATTCACAAGATCGAAGGTTTCTTTGAATTTTTTAGAACAGATGCGATTAATACGATCAATTACGCGGCGTAATTGTTCTTTCGCTTCAACTAAATCGTCATATTGTTTTGTTAGGAACTCATAACGTTTTGTTGTTTCATCGTACTCTTCGATCGCTGATAAATTCACTTCTCCGATACGAGATAATTTTTCTTTTAATTCTTTAAGTTCAGTTTCCGCTAAGTAAGAATCACCCGTCCGTTCTACATACTTGTGAACAACGTCTGGTAATTGCAACATGTAACGTTCACGAACTTGATCAACCAAATACTGCTCTTTCATGCGCGCTTGATCTAATTTCAACTGAGCATCGTTCATCAATGACTGGCGATCATTTTTAGCTTTTTGTAAACTAGCTAGTTGATCAGCATAGCCAGACAATGAATTCGACATTTCTTCAAATGTATTTTTACCAATCGAGAAATCAGATTTTAATGACTCAAGTGCATCTAACCATTTTTCGAATTCGATTTTCTTTTCTTCAAGTGCGTACTGAGTTTCCGTCATTTTCTCAGAGTACATTTCAGTCTCTTCAGTCATGCGCGACAATTGGGATTGAAGATCATTCAATGACCTAGAAACCATATCCAATTGACGAGTTACACCAGTGTATTCTTGGCTTTTCGTAGCTAGCTCAACTTGAATTTCAGTCACAATTTGTTGTAATTCAGGGAAGCCTTTTTGAGTCACTTCTAATTCTGAATCCAATGACTGCACCAATTCTTCGATGTCGTGTTTTTTCAAACGTGCATCTTCAATATTAGTCGTAAATTCGTTTTGTCTCTCGTTTAAATTATTCAAGTTATCTTGAATCTTTTTGATTTCGCGATCTTGTTTTTCAACCGCATACTGTGCGTTGACTAATTCCTGTTCGGCACGGTCTAAATCTTTTTGCAATTCGCGTACTTTAATTTCTTGTTCGATTTTGCGTTTTTGGGCGCCTTCGAAATCAGTCACGATCGAATGCAATTGCTCTTCTAGTTTTTTCAAAGACAATTGAGCTAATGATAATTTGCCAGCCCATTCGTCTTTTTGAGCGGTTAATTCTTTGATTTGGTTTTTTCGATATAAGATACCTGATTCAGATGATTCTTTAGATCCACCCGAGATCACGCCTTCATGTGTAACTGAATCGCCATCCACTGTTACGAATGTCCAACCTGGGAACTCAGAACGTAATTCAACTGCGCGATTTAAATCTTCAACCACTGCCACGTTATCTACAAAGTAGCTTACTGATTTTTCAAATTCAGGTTTTGATTTAACAACATCACGAAGTAATACTTTTACACCTTCAAGACCCGCTGGCGTTTGATCATTCATATCTTGTCTTGAAGAATCTACAGATAAGAAGCTCGATCGACCAGACCGTGAATTTTTCAAGTACTGAATCGCATCGACGCTGGCTTTAGGATCTTGCGCTAACAACATTTGCAATCGTTGACCGAGTGCCGATTCCAT
This sequence comes from uncultured Bdellovibrio sp., assembly GCA_964498705.1. Lineage (GTDB taxonomy): Bacteria > Bdellovibrionota > Bdellovibrionia > Bdellovibrionales > Bdellovibrionaceae > UBA2316. The sequence continues at coordinate 26,161 of CAZCHT010000013.1, forward strand.
AGCGACTTCGTAACCGGGCTCAACTTCGACGACATCAGATACAGGCTGAAATTCAGAGAATGAACTGTCATCAGATGAAGGAACATCTGTTTCATAAGTCGTTACACTGCCATCGGCATGCATTTCTGTTTGCGTAGCTGTTTGTTTTTTCTGAACTTTAGATTTCTGCCATAATAGAACTGACTTAACACCAGATTCAAAACCTTCAAAGCTAGATTGCAAGTTTTCTAATCCGTACAAGCTAGATGTAGTTCGGCCTAACAAATCTTTGAATTCTTCGACTTCTTCTTTTTTCTCAAAAACGTTTTGGTTCAAGATTTTTTTATTGGCTTCAAATGAATCCACATCGCTGTTTAAATCCATTGATAACTGACGGTTTTTCTCTAATTCCGAGAAAATACGATTTCTACGTGATTCAAATTCCAAATGTTTTTCGCGTAGTTCGCTTAGAACCAGAGTTTCGTTAGCTTCTTTTTCCCCAAGGTCAGAGATTTGATTATCTAAACCTTGAGTTTTAGCTTCTAAAGCATTCAATGACTGACCAACAGCGAATAGTTCTCGGCGCTTTTCAGTTAATAAATCATCCACTTCTTGAATGCGGGCTTGATCGCGTTTGAACACTTCATTTTTATCAGCGAATTGAGCAGACAGTGTATCCACGTCCACTTTTAATTGTTCAGATTGCGCTTTTAAGCTGTCTTGATCACGAATCAACAACTCTAGACGAGCTTGCTGTTCCTGCATCAAATTGCCAGTCATTTGTTCGTTACGACGAGCTTGTTCGATTTCAAATCGTAATTCTTGAATCTCCATTTCTTTTTTAGAAACTTGAGATTGTTTTTCATAGAATGAATTTTGAAGAGTTTCGACTTCTTTTTCTTTTTCTAAAACTTGTAGTTTTAAAGTTTCAAAGTCGGATTGCAATGAAGCTAATTGAGATTCGCCTTCAACTTCCATCGCTTGCGCTTCGTTGAATAGACGTTGTGCTTCATCCGCTGTATTTTTTAATTCTAGATATTGTTTAGATGACAACCAAAGATCCAAATCCTCAACTTGGTTTTTCAAGTTACGGTAGCGTTCGGCGCGCTGAGCTTGTCTTTGCAATGAATCGATCTGACGTTTTAATTCGCCGATGATATCTTGTAGACGAATTAAGTTTTGATCTGTTTGCTGTAGTTTTCTTTGAGATTCTTTTTTACGAGCTTTGAACTTAGTAATACCCGCAGCTTCTTCGATCAAGTGACGACGATCTTCTGGTTTAGACGTGATGATCTTACCGATCATACCTTGCTGGATGATCGAAAACCCTTTTGAGCCCGCACCCGTGTCCATGAAAATTTCTTGAACGTCTTTTAAACGAGCTGGTTCTTTATTGATGAAATATTCACCTTCGCCATTTCTGTGAAGACGACGAGTCACCATGATTTCAGTGTGTTTTAAATACTTAAGTGGGAAAGGACCACCATCATTTTCAAGCGTTAATGAAACTTCACACATGCCAAGAGGAGCATAACCTTCGGCACCGGCAAAGATGACGTCTGTCATTGTAGATCCACGCAAATCTTTCGCGGACATTTCACCCATAACCCAAACTAAACCGTCGACGATATTTGATTTACCGCAACCGTTCGGTCCAACGACACCCGTAATACCAGCATCGAATTGAATGACTGTTTTATCTTTAAAAGACTTAAAACCAACCAGTTCTAATTTTTTAATTCTCAATGGAGTTCCCTCTTCTAACTTTTAATCTCAAGTACGTACCGTATATTCAAAAGGCAGACTAGGCTTTTAGCCAGTCTAGCCTTCAAATTGTGGGGAATATTTACTTATGTTTCAAGAATATTCGTAAGATCGCCTAATATTAGGGCTGAGTTGCTGGGTTCTTTTCGGAGGTTCAACGCTTTGCGCATCAGAGATCTATACTGAACGCGCAAAGCCCCCATCAGGGAGCTGCAGCTGGGGCTGGCAATCGAGCAGACTGGCTTCTGATCAGGCACCAGATGCTGGCACCCACGTTATCTGCCAATTTCATTTCAGCCGTTGCATCCAATAAGTCCAAGATGGCTTGTGTTTCTCTTAGAGACCCTAGCGCTATTCCGTAGAAACGGTTTTTATCTTTTAGCGTCAGTTTACCAGAACCCTCCGCCAAGTTTAGGTACACGCTCAGCGAAGCTCTTTCCAATTGATCTCTAATTGCCCCCTTAAGAGATAGAGAATTGCATTGTTTGTATAGTGTTTTTGCTAGCTCCAATGTGCGGAAATTTGTCTTCATATCATCACTCCTTGTTTTTTAAAGAGCAAAATTATTTTTGCCCTTTACTCGTGGGTACAGGGCAAAAATAATTTTGCTCTTTAAAAAACAAGGAGTCCTGCGAATGAAAAATCTACGTTCCTTAGAACTAGCAAAAACACTATACAAACAATGCAAGCACCAGCCAGTGAAGGGGGCAATTAGAGATCAATTGGAAAGAGCCAGCCTAAGTGTTTGTTTAAATCTTGCGGAAGGCAGCGCCAAAGACAGCCCTAAGGACCGCAGAAGATTCTATGTGATTGCTTTGGGATCGTTACGAGAAGTTCAAACAATAATCGAAATCGAAGGATTGCCATTGATGAAAGAAGCCGATGTACTTGGCGCACATGTTTACAAACTAACACGAAGCCTCGGGTAACCGGGCTTCGTTTATTTTTGAAATGCAAAATTTCGATTTAAAAATGGTAACTGGTAATAGGTTACAGGTAATTGGTAACTGAAGAACTGAAACTGACCCCGAACTCTGAGTCAGTTTTCTGATCACTGATTTAGTGTTTTAATTTCTGTGAAAGCAACGTCGCTCTCGCCGCCGCTAAACGAGCAATCGGTACTCGATATGGTGAACAGCTCACATAATCCAACCCAACGCTATTGAAGAATTCAATAGATTCCGGATCCCCACCATGTTCGCCGCAGATTCCGACCTTTAATTTAGGTTTTGCGCGACGGCCACCTTCGATGCCCATGCGAACCAAAGCGCCAACGCCTTGCGTATCAATTGTCACAAACGGATCTTTCGCGAATAGCCCTTTGGATACATACGTGCCCAAAAAACGTCCAGCATCGTCACGTGATAGACCCAATGTCGTTTGAGTCAAATCGTTCGTTCCGAAACTGAAAAAATCAGCATGTTCCGCAATCGATTCCGCCATGACAGCGGCGCGAGGCAATTCGATCATTGTTCCGATTAGGTATTGGAAGGAAACACCTTTTTCTTTTTGAACTTTTTGAACTTCTTGGTTTGTCAATTCGCGCAATTCTTCGAGTTCTTTTTCCATCGCGATTAATGGGATCATGATTTCTGGAACCAAAGTCATGCCACCTTGCTTAACTAAGTCTGCAGCGGCTTCGGCGATTGCACGTACTTGCATCGCATAAATTTCTGGATATGTGATGGCCAAGCGACAACCGCGGTGACCTAGCATTGGATTGAACTCGTGCAAGTTTTTAACTTTCGCATGCAATTTGTTTTCATCCCAACCGATGCGTTTTGCTAAATCTGCAATTTCTTTATCTGTGTGAGGCAAGAATTCATGAAGTGGTGGATCCAATAAACGAATGGTTACTGGGTAACCTTGCATGATTTTGAATAACTCAGAAAAATCTGTTCGCTGCATTGGTAATAATTTAGCGAGCGCCCGTTCACGCTCAACTTTTGAATCGGCTAAAATCATTTCACGAACAGCATCGATACGATCCACACCAAAGAACATATGTTCAGTACGGCAAAGACCAATACCTTGCGCACCGAAATCACGCGCTGTTTGCGCATCTTTAGGAGTGTCTGCATTCGCTCGAACCACCATGCGGCGTTTTGTATCGGCGATTGCCATAATTGTTTCGAAATATTTATCTAATTTTGGTTCAACTGTTTTTACTTCGCCCAAAAACACTTCGCCCGTTCCGCCATCCAATGTGATGACATCACCTTTTTTCAGAACGTAGCCTTTTACTTTCATTGTTTCTTGGCGATAATCGACTTCGACCTCACCACAGCCAGCTACGCAGCATTTACCCATACCACGCGCCACAACAGCGGCATGAGATGTCATACCCCCACGAGTGGTAAGGATACCGCGAGCCGCCACCATACCGGCAATATCTTCCGGAGATGTTTCTACGCGAACCAAAATAACTTTGTGGCCTTTTTCTTTCCATTCAACAGCTTCTTCTGACGAGAACACGATTTGACCGTGAACGCCGCCCGGGCTGGCTGGTAAACCTTTTGCCAATTGAGTTTTGTGAGCTTTAGGATCTAAAGTCGGATGTAATAATTGGTCCAAAGACGCAGGATCCACACGCAAGATAGCTTCATCTTCAGTAATTAATTTTTCGTTAATCATATCGCACGCGATACGTAACGACGCTGCAGCCGTACGTTTACCATTACGAGTTTGTAGCATCCACAATTTAGATTTCTCGATTGTGAATTCGATGTCTTGCATATCGCGATAATGTTTTTCTAATTTTTGGTAAATCGTTACAAGCTCACCAAATGCTTTTGGCATAATTTCTTCAAGTGATTTGTGATCGGTACCTTGTGCAGATTGAATTGTTAATGGTTGCGGTGTTCTGATACCCGCAACAACGTCTTCGCCTTGTGCATTCACTAGGAATTCGCCGTAAAATATTTTTTCGCCTGTTGATGGATCGCGAGTGAATGCAACACCAGTTGCGGAATCATCGCCCATATTTCCAAATACCATCGATTGTACGTTGACGGCTGTTCCCCAAGATGCCGGAATGTTGTGAAGTTCACGATAGGTAATGGCACGTGCCGTATTCCAAGAGCGGAATACCGCAGAAACGGCGCCCCATAATTGTTCGAACGGATCCGCTGGGAACGGGTGACCTGTGATTTGATGAACTAAGTCTTTGAATTTTTTAACTAAGCGTTTTAAATCATCGACAGTGAGTTCCGTGTCTAGGTGATATTTTTTTTCTTCTTTTAAATCCTCTAGGGTCACTTCCAGCAATGATGAGTTCATACCCATCACAACGTCTGAATACATTTGGATAAAACGTCGGTAGGAATCCCAAGCAAAACGTGGGTTACCAGACGACGTGGCTAAGCCTTCTACCGTTTGATCATTCAAACCTAAATTCAAGATTGTATCCATCATACCCGGCATTGAAGCGCGCGCGCCTGAGCGCACAGAGAAAAGTAGAGGATTTTTCACATCGCCGAATTTTTTGCCGATTTTAGATTCCACGCGATTCATGGCTTCGCTGACTTTAGGTTTAACCCAGTCTGGCAAAGCATTGTTGTTTTGATTAAAGTGTGTGCAGATCTCTGTGGAGATTGTGAATCCGGGAGGCACCGGCAGCCCTAACGCTGTCATTTCGGCTAAGTTAGCGCCTTTTCCGCCCAGGATGTTTTTCATCCCTGCGTTGCCTTCAGCTTCACCGGCTGAAAAGAAATAAACAAATTTTTCTGGAACTCTAAGTGCGGTTTGTTTGCTTTCCGTCGTCTGCATGGATTCTGCCCCTTTTTTTGAGAATGATCGTCTACCCGCACAGAGGTAGCAATTGGGGAAGAAATAGTCCATCGGAAGTCGGAAATTAACAGGGTGCGCGGTCAAAACTCGAGCACCCCGAAGACGATGATGCCTCCGCATCACAACTGGCAAAACTAAATACTCTATTTTACAGCACTAGCGGTACCTGAGTTTATTTCGGAAGCAGCGTCAGCAACGGTACGACTCCATCCTAACGCAGCTGCGGCGCGACCGCAGCCAGGTGTTTCTTTCATTTTGTTTTTGTAAGCCGCTAGTAAATTTTGGTTTTCTATTAGCTTTTCATTTTCGCGATCGTAGTTATTGCGGCAGCTTTCCTGAACTTTGCTCTTCAATGCTTCGTACTTGGCGATAGGCTCTTTTAAAGCTTCTAGGCACTGCTCGTTTTGTGCAATTTGCACCGGCAGAGCGCCTGAGCTCTTGTCGTAGGTCGATCCTTCACCTTTCATCGTCACGTTCACCGTTGAGTTCACACGTTGAACTTGCGACCAAACCGAATCAGCCTGAGCCGACAGGTCTTTGACAAACGATTCTACCGGACAGCTCACTGCTTTTTCTGCCACAGCCAATAAGTCCGCGCACAGTGGTTCGTTTTTTAGCGCGCTCACCGCTTGTTCATAATTCTGAGTTTGTTTTTGCACATCATCCGACGCCGCTAACCTGTCTGTGCGACACGCTGTCGTTGCGCGACGTACTACACCCATTTTTTTTCTAAGGTCGCCCGCCGCCTGAGAGGACGCACAACTTTTAAAATTATTGGCGTTATCGGTTGATGAATACCCTGATTGCAAAATACTAAAGCGGTTCCATACATTATCCGCCTCATCGTTAATTTTTTTAACCTCAGTTGTAACTTGGCAGCCGGAAATTCCCCCGCTGTTCATACTCGATGCTGTGCTACCACTGGAACCCATACAACGCGAAAGTCGCGGATTTCGTTTACACATATCAACAACTGACTCGTCGAGATTTAATTCGGATCTAACTTTTTCATTTCCTCTTTTAGCTGAAGCCAGACCCGCAAAAACTACCGCTGCGACCGGAACAACGGCCACGGCAATTGGAACCAACGCTGCCTTCAAAGACCCCTCAAAAATCCTACTAAAAAAACTCATGTTGAATCCCCCACATAGTTATATTATCGGTGTATCCACCTAAATTTGTAGAGGAATTTTAATTTAAATTTTTCATAAATTGTCGCTCAATGACTACAAGTGAATACTTTTTTGTCAGTATTTAAATCCATCGTTATTTAAATCAAATGTGATCTAAATCAATCATGGCGAAGAGCATCTATTGGATTTAACTGTGCGGCTTTGCGTGCTGGATAGACCCCAAACACGATACCAATCATCGCCGAAAAAAAGAAAGAAACTAAAACGGATGATAATGAGACATAGGTGGTCCATCCAATCACCGAAGATAAAATCAGAGTTAAACTCCATCCCAAAAAGATACCAAATAGGCCACCAACAACACTGACAACCAAAGATTCGGAAAGAAATTGGGATAAAATATCTTTGCGTTTAGCACCCAAAGCTTTGCGTAAACCAATTTCGCGTGTGCGTTCGGTTACAGAAACTAGCATGATATTCATGATGCCGATCCCGCCAACTAACAGGGAAATGGTCGCTATAGCGGCTAACAGCAGCGACATCGTTTCACTACTTTGCTGCATGGCTTTTTGAATATCGGCCATATTTCTAATTTGAAATGCTTCACTTTGCTGCGAGAGCGGAATTTTATGCTGATCAGTTAGAATTTTTGTAATGCGATCGATGGATTCATCTATGTTTTCTGGTTTGTTAATTTCAACTTCTAACATCTCTAGATTGGTTCGACCTAACAACCGCTTCATCGCCGTTTCCAAAGGAACAATGACTGTGTCGTCCTGATCGCGGAAACTATTGGCTCCTTTTTCCGGAAGTATACCTATCACCTGGAAATTAATTCTGTTTATCTTAATCATTTCACCAATGGCTGATCTTTCGCCAAATAATTCGCGGCGAACGGTTTCTCCAATAACGGCCACAAGTGCGCGCTTTCGATTTTCCTCTTCGGTAAAAAATCGCCCGATAGGGGGAACCGACATGTGCATTGGCGCCCAATCCGGAGATACGCCGCTAACACTTGAATTCCAATTGTTCGTTGCGCTTCGCACCTGCGCGCGACCATTAACCATTCCGGATATACGCGCCACATTTTTATCGCGGTTCTGTATGATATCTACATCTTCAATAAGAATACGATTCGCCGCACCTGATTCTTGAGTAACACCGCCAATACGAACCGAACCGGGGCGCACCGTTAACAAGTTAGATCCCAGTGACGACAGCTGTTCTTCAATGGCCTTCTGCGCCCCTGTTCCGAGCGCCAGCATCGTAACAACTGCAGCGACACCAATCAGAATACCCAACATCGATAGACCGGTTCTCACTTTATTCGCCATCAGAGTTTTAAATCCCTGGTGGAAATAATCTAAAATATCTTGGAAAAAAGTATTCGGGCTAACAGACGCTGGCATTTCGTTCAGGGAATTTTTGGCAATTTCTTTGGATTTCGTTTTTGGTTTCTTTTCGTCAGACTGTATTTTTCCATCGCGTATGCGGATCAATCTGTGTGCGGCTTCCGCTATTTCTTCTTCATGCGTGACGATAATGATAGTAATACCCGAATCATTCAACTGCTGCAGAATTTTCATGATTTCGGCCTGACTATTAGAATCCAAGTTGCCTGTAGGTTCGTCTGCCAAAACCATTTTTGGACTGTTAATCAACGACCTGGAAATGGCGACACGTTGCTGCTGTCCACCGGACAACTCACTCGGACGATGATGTCCGCGATCTTCCAAACCAACCGACGAAAGCAGTCTTTGGGCGCGATCGTTTCCTAAAAATCGTTTAGAGTATAACAATGGCAGCGCTACGTTTTCGACGGCCGTCATTCTAGGTAGTAAATTAAATTGTTGAAAGATAAAACCGATTTCACCGCGACGAACTTCAGATAGTTCATCTTCATTCATTTTAGAAATCTCGACGCCATTCAGCTTGTAAGAGCCGTCACTGGGAACATCTAACAAACCAAGAATATTCATCAACGTCGATTTACCAGAACCAGACGGCCCCATAATCGCGACGTATTCACCATCTTCGATGGTCAGGCTAATACCCTTTAGAATTTCTAAAGTTTGTTCGCCCATTTTATATTTCTTTTTGACGTCTTTGATTTCTATCATCGACCGCCGCCGGGTCCGCCCCCGCGAGGACGCCCGCTTCCAAACGGTGAAAATGGGCTCGAGGATTTGGCGCCTTTCGGTCCTAGATTTTTAAACAAAATAGTTTCGCCAAGCTCAACACCTTTAAGAACTTCACTTTGCTTGCCATCCGAAGCCCCTAGCTTGACGTCTTTTTCTAACGGCTCTTCATTTTCACGTTTTAATAAGATCGTAGGCTTACCGGTGTCATAGCGAATGAATTCTGTAGGTATAATTACAACGTCGACTTTTTTATTTACGTGAAAGGTAACGTTGGCGGTCATTCCACTGCGCATGAATTCGGGCGCGTTCGAAGGCAGCACATCCACTAAATAAGTCGTCACGTTGTTTACTGTTTTAGCCTCATACGCGATGCGATCCACTTTGGCAGTGATCGTATCATCCGGATAAGAATCCAGTAACACTTCGCACGTTTGACCGTTTTTAATTTGTGCTAGATCTGTTTCGTCTAACTGAGCTTTCACTGTCAGTCGATTCGACATCACTAACACCGCATCGTTAGTTGAAAACGTCTGACCAGATTCCACATTTTTACTGATAATCATTCCCGCAAGCGGCGCGATGATAGGTGTAGGTTTGTATAATTGCTCCCAACGTTGCAATTCTTCAGCACCTTGTGACCGGGCGGAATCGATCATGGCCGCCCGTTCTGTAGAACTCATCCACGCTAGAATTTGTCCTTTGTAAACCTTCTGCCCCTCTTCCACTATCACTTTTTCAATACGACCCGCGACGGGCGGTTTGATCTCGAGGCGATTTTCTGGTTGAACCGTACCTGTAGCTAAGATCGTGACTTCCAGATCCCCTTTGACGACTTGATGTTCTCTGTAGCTCACGCGAACGCTTCGTTTGCTGTAAATGAAATAGCCCGCCACTGCGACAACCAGTACACCAACAACTATATAAATCCACTTTTTGTTTTTCATGGCCACAACCCTAATCCTTGAACTTGTTCCCAGTTTGCATTGCCAACAACGCGATCACGAGAACTCGACAAAGTATTTTTCTCTCGTTGAATTAAATCATTTTCCACAATGTCCCAATTATCAAAAGACATTAAACCGTTATTGTATTTCTTTTTTGCGATCTCCGACCGCATCTGTGCCGCCGATTTAAATTTTTCATCGACCTTAACTTTCTCGATCGCTAGTTTGAACTGAGTGTAGGCTTGTTTTAATTTCACCAAAACTTGGTAGGACACCGTCGTGCGATTCACTTCGGCAGCGACCTTGCGATAGCGGGCTGATAGTTCATTCGCATAATCACGTCCGCCAGAAAACAGAGGAATATTTAATGTTAGTCCAATCGACCATCGATCATTTTCGGGAGGAAATACGGAATCAACCTTCCCAATAGAACCGGTTAAATTCAAAGAAGGATAATAAGCCGCTTTGTTTTGATCGTGGCTGTATTGCGAAGCATCGGCTTGTGCCACTGCTTTTTGATAATCTAATGTTAACGTCGAAAGCTTTTTAAAATCAAAGCCAGCACTGTCGGCCAAATCCATGACTGGAATATCTTTTGTCACTGTGAGTGATTCATCCATCAATGATAGCCCCAGCACCTGAGCCAACGTGTTCTGCGCAACATCCAATTGTAATCCTGCCTGAATGCTATCGTATACAGATTGCTGGTAGTAGGCTTCTGACAACAACACAGATCCTTTGTTTTCACGTCCGCTATTAAATCGAAGCTCCACTATGCTTAGATTTTCTTTTCGGCGTTCTAAGATTTTTTTTGTTAGCTGTACGTAATCTTGAGCGTAGATCACACCGGCATAAGCCGATTTATAATCATAACTGATTTTGGCTTTGGTTTGTTTCCACGTCATTTCAGCAATCATCGTGCTTTGCTTAGCTTCGTTATACCGAGCTAAATCGGAAAATCCCGCAAATAGGTTTTGTGATAGATTTAAACTCGCCGATTCTGATCTTTGCGATGAGGGCGATGTTAGTTCATTGTAGTTTTGCGATGTTCCAACGGACGCCGATATTTCTGGTAAAAATCCTGATCGAGCTGCTGCTTCTAAAGCACGTGTCGCCTCAAGAGTTTGGGTCGCTGCGGACCATTCCGGATTATTTTGCTGAATTAAAGTTAGCCCAGTTTGCCAATCGATAGTGCGGGCATTAGCGACAAACTGAACTGTCAGAACTAGTAATATAAGTTTAACTCGAGCCATGCTTCATTTTTACTCTTTACTAGAGTATTTCCAAATGAAATTTAGCCAAATACAAATTATACGTAAAAGTTTTTAAGTCCTGCGGCGATATATGCATTCAATTCTTTGATAGGAACACGTTGCTGAGTCATTTTGTCACGATGACGAACCGTAACCGCCTGGTCATTAGCTGTATCGAAATCCACTGTTACGCAGAACGGAGTCCCGATTTCATCTTGGCGACGGTAACGTTTACCAATCGATTGCGCTTCATCGTACTGAATGTCAAAATCTTCGGCCAACTGATCACGAAGAGGCTCCGCGATTTTAGTGAGTTCTTCTTTTTTAGATAACGGCAGAACTGCTACTTTGATTGGAGCAATGTCAGGGTGGAAGGCAAGTACGGTACGGACGTCTTCAGCGCCCTTTTCATCTATAGTGACTTCTTCTTTATAAGCATCGCACATGAACGCCAAGAATAAACGATCACAACCAACGGCTGTTTCGATTACAAATGGAACATACTTTTCTTTTTCCGCTTCATTGAAATACTCTAAGTTTTTGCCAGAAAATTTCGCATGCTGAGTTAAATCGAAATCAGCACGATTATGAATACCTTCTAGTTCCGAGAATCCCATTGGGAAATTAAATTCTACGTCCACTGCGGCGCGAGCATAGTGAGCTAGTTTATCATGTGGCTTAAAACGTAAACTTTCCTGTCGAATACCATATTTTAAATAAAATTGTAGACGACGTTCTTTCCATTCATTGAAAAACGCCTCGTCTGTTCCTGGTTTAACAAAGTATTGCATTTCCATTTGTTCAAATTCACGCGTACGGAAAATAAAATTTCCAGGAGTGATTTCATTACGGAATGATTTACCAATCGCCGCGATACCGAATGGAATTTTATAACGAGAGCTTTGCTGGCAGTTCATGAAATTCACAAAGTGACCCTGAGCTGTTTCGGGACGCAAGTAAACTACACTGCCCGAATCTTCTAACGGACCCATGTGAGTTTTGAACATCAAATTAAACTGACGTTCTTCAGAAAGATTTTTAGAACCGCAATTAGGACATTTTTTTTCGTTGATATACGAATCAGTGTTATCAGCGCGGAAGCGGGTTTTACATTCTTTGCAATCGACCAATGGATCACTGAAACCATCAACGTGACCAGAGGCTTTCCAAACCGTTGGATGCATCAAGATCGCCGCATCGATACCGACGATGTCACTTCGGCGAGTCATCGTGTTCCACCAGGCTCGTTTTACATTCAATTTCATTAATGATCCTAGAGGACCATAATCCCAGCAGCTACCTAGACCCCCGTAAATTTCAGAGCTCTGAAATACAAAACCCCGGCGCTTGCTTAAGCTCACCAGGGTAGCTAGGTCTTTTAATCTACGAGTTGTTTTGTCACTATTTTTAGCCGGAGTTTCCATTCAGCGAATCCTTTAGGATGAAATTTCGTCCATCTTAAAGGAATCGCTGTTATGGGTCAATCCAGGATCGAACGAAACCGGCCTTAATTAATAACCGACATCCGCTGCGTCAAGTATTTTATCAAATAGATATTTAAATGGTCCAACTTCTCTTTCGCGGTCGAAATTGTTTTTATCCATATGTTGCATGTTATCTTTGAAATATTGGATTTCTGTTCCAAAGATTTTATTCCAAACGCTGCCGTAGTTGCCTTTCAATTCGTTCATATCTGGCGTACCCCAGAAGTTACGACCGAAACGTTCGCCTTCCGCGATATCCATTTTAATTCGACCATCTTTACTTGCCACTTCATAGTGAGCAAACCATTCTTGTAGAGTTTCTGGTTTACCGTGAGTTGGATCGATAACCCAAAAGCCACCGTCTTCACGTGCTACCATCGTTGCCACGTGGAAACCCCAACCAAAAAGTCCGCCGCTCATTGGGCCGTATACGAATACCTTTTTGATAGAGTCTTTATGCACACCATGATGCTGCAAGATCAAGTTCGCAAAGAATGCGCGGCCAAAACAGAATCCAAACTTAGACGTCGGATCGAACTCAACTAAGTTCAATGGTCTTAATTTAGAATCGTAAGTTAGAATGTTATAAACTTCGTTTACTTCAGTCCAATTCAAACGTGTTCTAGTCATTTTAAAACGATAGATAATATCTAGCATGATAAGATTGTTCTTTTTAAGCTCAGTGACCTCTTCAAGAAGATCTAATTGTTTTTCAAACGCTTTTTTCATCACACGAGCTGTAATTTTTGGTTTAAAGATACCAAATATTCTTGGCTTCATGTGTTTCAATTCTTCGCGAGCAATCTGGAAAAGACGCTTACCAAGTTCAGAATTGAAAAATTCCAACATTTTATCTTTTTCTGCCTTTGTCACTTTTCCTTCAACTACCATTTGAGCTAAAAGATCGTCGACTTTTTTACCCTGCGCTTTGTGATTAGTTTCTTCTGTCATACCAGCCGTAAGAAATTCAATTTTCTTATCGACACCACGCTCTGCTAATTTCGCCAGACCTTCTTTATAGAATAAATTCTCTTGATCGATCCAATCGCTTAGTTCCTTCACTGAAGAAATTCCGCCGGTTTTGCCCATTTTACGACCCAATGCTAAACGCACATGTTTAATAGATTCCATCAAACCTGGATCTTGTTCAATCCGACGATTCAACCCATCGTAAGCCGCTTTGTATGCAGGATCAGATTCTAATAGTTTTTTGTTGTCTATATTGAACGAATTCTCCCATTTCATCGTCTGATCTAAACGACGGTGATTTCGTGCGGAGATCATTTCTTTAGTCACATACTCGGGATTATATGTTTGCGCTAAATCATAACGTGAATCACCCATAACATCGTCTTTTACGATATTTTTGTCATAAAACGCTTGAAATTCAGCATCATTAAGTGATTTGCCGTTAAACGTAAAAATGGCTAGGAAACGTTTTTTCATTTCTTTGATGTCTTTTTCAGAAACTTCAAACTGAGTTCCTTCGAACAAATCGAAATCACGACCGATTATTTTGGAAACGCGAAGAGCTACAAGCTCAATCGGAGTCATTTCAATTTTCAAAGCTTTACCTTTTTTACTTAACTGCACGTCATTTGGTCTTAATGTAGAAAGTAGAACTTCTGCCGTGTTTTCTTGCTTATCATTAGTTAAATGATTTAAACCAAGGTAGCTAAATAATAAGTTATTCGGACCTTGATACCATCGATATTTTTCGTCGGCTGTGATCGAATCTGGGTCAAACATGATTTTTCTAAACATTTCTACGAATTCTGGAAGCAATTGAACCGAAAACTCAGTTTGAAACGCATCACGGAACATAGGTACAAATACTTTCTCAACCGTTTCAGCTTGCTTAGCTGTTAAGCGACTCTTAACTTCTTTTAACGCTTTCTCTTCTTTTTTTACTTCTACACGAGCCGCTAATTTGCCTGCTGTGTTGACATAAAATTGAATACACTGTTATGACTGATCAGCCATAACCGTTGCACTAAGGAACAATAAAAGCACTGACTTCTTAAGCATAAAAACTCCTTTAACCAAAGATTAAAGCTGCTAATCTAATACCGAGCCCAGAGTGAAATATTTTCATTTTTAACCCACCTGATTGTCTAGTTTTTAGACAGGCTCCCCAAAACGGCTTACCAACGTCTTTTTGAAATTATAAAATGGCACATATCCTAAGGAAGGCCCTATGAAACTCTCGCTACTATTTCTACTCTTTATTGCATCGCTCGGCTGGGCCCAAACCGCAGAGAAAATCAAAAAATCAGAAGACGACGTCCGCCAAGAGATGATCAAAATTTCACGACAAGTTGGTGTCACGTGCACAGAATGCCATAGCACAAAGAATTTCAAATCGAATGAAAAGCCAACCTTTAAAGTCGCCCTCGCACATATGAAAATGACGGAAGTCTTAAAGCAAAATGGATTTAGCGGGAAGAATGGTGAGGTCGAAGCTTCGTGTTATATGTGCCATCGTGGGCAACTGAAATTTGATCACAAAGAACATTTCAATGATCACTTTCGCTCGGAACCTAAAAAGAAAAAGCCACCAGAAAAAGAACAAGTTGTAGACGATAAAGCCGATACGGATTAACCGGCGGCTTTGTTTTCAATGGCGTTAAGGGCCGCCGCTAAGAACTGCCGGTGGCCATCATCATCTGCGTGCGAGGTTAACTCTTGAAAACGAAGTCTGACATCGTTTACGGATGTCCCCGCGGGCAGACCGAAAACTTCATAGGCATCCCAGCCATGACCGTTCCACATAAAAATCACGTTTAAAACTTTGGCTTGAACCTCGGCGCTATCGGCCACAAGAGTCATGTTTGAATTCTGCTTTTGCGACTTCATATCCACTCTCATATTTAATACCGTCGGCTTCGGACTGCTTCCCCGCCGCGATAAAATCCACAGTATAAAGGTGCCTGCAATTAGCACTTGAACAATGACGATAATTTGACTATTCATCTCTGTCTCTGCCTCTATTATCTCAATTATAAGGCAAGGTTTCAAATTTAAAAGTTAAAATTCAATCTTTTAGCTTTAATAAAGGACGTTTATGGCATCTCCAAACCCGTTTGATCAGCAGGCCAAAATACCAGGTGTAAAACACATAATAGCCGTCAGTTCGGGCAAAGGCGGCGTAGGCAAGTCCACCGTTAGCACCCATCTTGCGCTCGCCCTGGCAAAACGTTTCAAAGTGGGAATTTTGGACGCGGATATTTACGGTCCGAGCTTGCCGCGCATGTTAGGTTGTCTCAAACAGAAACCAGCAATTACTCCAGAACAAAAACTAATTCCTATTGAACGTTACGGTTTAAAAATCATGAGTATTGGTTTTTTAATTGAAGAAACGGCAGCTGTTGTTTGGCGAGGGCCGATGTTGTTCAAAGCGATGGATCAATTTCTTCGCGATGTTCAATGGGGCGAACTGGACTTTTTAATAGTCGATCTGCCTCCGGGCACTGGCGATGTTCAGCTCAGCTTAGCGCAAAAGGTACCTTTAGCCGGCGCTGTGATCGTGTCGACTCCGCAAAATATTTCTTTAATCGATGTTAAGAAAGCCGTTGATATGTTTCAGCGCCTGCAAGTTCCTCTGCTGGGCGTTGTTGAAAATATGGCCTACATGATCAATCCAGTAAATGGCGAGCGCATGCAGTTATTTCCAAAGGGCGAAATTGATTCCTACTTTGAATCTATCAAAGTGCCTAAATTAGGTGAAGTTCCATTTAATTCAAATGTGGGATTAGCGTCGGAAGCGGGCATCCCGGTAATTGAAAGCTACCCGAACAGTCCCGAATCTTTAGAATTTAAAAAAATTGCGGATACATTGGCGGCGCGTTTTAATTAGCGCCGGTTTGCCGGATAGAATTGATAACGTCAGTTTTATCTTTCATCTCTTTAACAATCGCACTCAAATTATCTTTAGCGGACTGAGAGTACAAAGGTACTTTCAGTTCTTGCATGGTGCGAATACGAAGAGTGTATTCTTTTTCCTTAGATGTTTTTTCCACATATTCAATGTAATCGCCAATTTTTTTCAATATGTCCATTTCTTCCATTAAACGTTTTGAATAACGGTTAAAATTCATTTTCTTGTTTCTAAAAACTGAAACGTAACTTTCATCATAGTAACGGTACAAGGACTCTAAAACCATCCTAGAACTTAGCAATTGGATTGGCCGACTAGTCGAAATAGTGTTTCCTGGAAAAAACGAATCATTACCATAATAGCCGACAAACGATCGGCTCATTTCTCCAAGCATATGGTCAAAAAATGGAAAGGCTAAATCTAACTCTTTCAACACAAAACCGGCACCCTTTAAATTACTTCGATCAAATAATTCCTTGATACCGACCAGATCTAAAGCACTTTTCATCTCGTCACTAATGTGAAGATAAAATATTCCGCGATAGTACGTTTTTGTTATATGTTCCAAATTAAATGGCGATTCGATTCCAAATGAATTCTTTAGTGTTGGACCAAATCGATAAAGACTATACTCAATAAAAAACTGCTCTGCAAATTTAGATGCGGTTAAGTGGTTTTTTGAGAACCACTCTACAAATATTTTTGAAGACGAACTCTTGTCTGAATCGAAATCGTGAACAGAGACTATTTTTTGAATCTTACTATACTGTGTGTCTGAAATGCCAAAACTAACTGCTTTGAAAGTCGCTTTACGATAGAATTCTTGAGAGGCCATCGCAGAATTGAAATTTATTTTCAACGACTTATCGATCGGCGGCAATTGCATTGAACCCAAATTCAATCCATATTCCATAAACTGTTTAACTCGGAAATAAAAATCAGTATTTATTACAGACAACTGTCCCGCACTAAAATAGCTTCTTAGAGAAAGATTTTCAGGCAAAGCATAACTAAGAGGTGCAATGCTCGAAACCAGTGTTTTTGACTGTGTGCTGGTTTTGGATAACACAAATTCCCAGTATTTTTTCTCGTAAGCCAATACTTTAATAACTAATTCTTGTTCCTTTTTTCTTTTCAGAAAATAACACTCATCAAAATTTTTTGCCATTTTCAAGTAGTCAGTTAAAAACTGAGTGTAAAAACCTTTAAAAGTTTCAACTTCTTTCTCGATTTTCGACCTGTCTAATCCCGCTTCCCCTAAAATATCAATTAAAGTTTCCATGAAAAGAATCACGTAACCAATATAAAAAAAAAAAAATTCAAGCGCCTTGGTATATTCAGTGTTGTATGGAAACAAGGCAACTTTGTCAGATGCTGCCTCCATTTCTATCGAAGTCGCATTTGATTCAACATTTTCAGACAACTTTCCTACTAATAATGATGCTTTCAAGTCTTCTAAATCGAACTCCCGATCAACATCTTTATTCAATTTCCAGCTTTCACAATAGCCGTTAAAGGTTTCAAGTTGTGCCGACCTCATCTTAAGCTTTATATTCTCGTGCAACTTAAAAATTTTAGTTTCTTGCTGTTGACCGCGTTTAACTATGTCCAATTGAACTAACCGACTTTGCGCCAGCCACATAAACAAGTTTTTAAGTAAATCTTGTTCTTCATAACCAAGTTCCTTGAAAAGTCCTAATTTAATCCCATCAGTAAGTCCGTCCAAAACTTCAAATTTTTGAAGCATTCGATCATTTTGACTAAATTCGAATTGGTCTGCTAATTCTCCAAGATAGAACCCTTCAGATATCATTAAAACATTAGGAATAATGTTACTTTCTTTAACATTAGCTGAAGACTCTTTTTTAATAACTTGGTCGTTTAATTTAACTTCTTCTTTGATATCGATATTGTTTTCGGCAAACATTTTTAGCAACACCAGAACCGAGTTCGACGTTAAAAATCGCTTAAGGAAAATATCCATATCTACAATTTTCTTGCGTACGTCATCGGCTTTTAAAGGCTTCATCGCGGGCAAGAAAATACGAACTTTCTCGATGCGTTCGCGGCTTAATATTTGCGACATAGCTAAAGATTTACGCAACTCTGGAAAATAGTCGTTTGATTGGTAATTCACGCGCTTTTTCTGAAACTGCGCGAATTCCTCTTTATACTTCGATATGATTTGCGCCACTTCGTAATTTAACCAATTTCCCATCGCGGCCTTGAACGTAGCTGGATTGATTAAGCCACTTTTAATCATACTTTCTGTGTTATTGGCATCGATATCAGAAATCAACATCGATACAATTAAGCCCAACTCGTTTTCATTTGTGATCTCTTGCAAACCAATTTTAGTAGTGAAAACAGGGAGATCTGTTCTCAATTTCTGCATATTCTTTTTATAATCCGACAGTTCTTTCGCGGCATTAGGAGAAAGAACCTGAGTGATATCCTTTTTTAAACCCGATAATGAAGTCAGTAGTTTTTCGCGCTGAGAACGGGTTATCGTTGCGCCAGCAAATTCTTTTTCATCAATTTTTACTTTTGAATTCAATGACGTCGTTAACAAATGCTCGATCAAATCACGATTCGTTTTTACCCACAAATTACCGTCTTTGATAAAACTAAAATTTGTTTCGTTCTTGATAGAGCTTATTTGGTTTTGCATGAACAATAGGTCTTCGTCGGTTGTTCCGACTTCTTGGATCTTATTCATCAACATAACTAATTTAAATCTAAAAATAGGGTCTTTAGAAGACTCGGCCGATTTGTAAATCAATTTTTTCGTTTCTGGAATATGCAAACCATCTAGCACGCGACTATCTATGTCTGCGTCGGAGAAAATAAAATCCACAAGCTTATTGAAAAGCTCGATTTTACCTCGCTGCGTCCATTTCTTAACCAAAAACGAAACCATCTGCTGAGTCTCATTAGAATATTTGACTCTTAGTTCGGCTTTCATGAAGTCAGACATCATGTATTGCTCTGATCTTTGAATTCGCTCTGCTTCGTCTTGAACGGCATTAATTTCTGCGACAATGTTTTTACCTTCGTCAGCAGGACCAAAATCGCCCGACAACACTTGTGTACGTTCTCCTTCATGCTTTTTAATCGGATCTTTCTGCCCAGTACAATTAACTAGCAAAAAGGCCATCGCTAACAAACAGGCAGCTGTTCTAGATTTCATACGAAACTCCTAGAGTGGCCTTCTGTTCCCATTCGTTAACGTAGAAAAAACGCATTGTTTTATTTTCGTCGTAGCTACCCACTAGATAGTTTAAACTGACTTTGGCTTTACCAATTTTATAGCCACCGTATATTAACGTTGATGTAACCAAAACATAGTTGCCATCAAACGCAGAACGGTTTGCGATATTTTCACTGATCCCTACCGAAGCGTCTTTATTGATTTTGTAAGGTGCGCCAACGCTAAATGTGTAGGCATTGGACCATGCCGAGTTTTTCTTATTCGTGGTTGGTGAATAATCGTACGTATGCTGAGTGTATGCGGCCGACAAACCATGGCTAAACTGAATAAAATAAAACTTATGAGACGCTCCAATGCTGTAACTTGCGCCCGTTTTGATGCCTTCGAATTGTGAATCATAGCTAGTGGGAGCAAATGTCGAAACGCTGTGGTTTAACTTCACATTGCTGAACTCGCCAAGGTCGTGAGACCAGCTTAGCGACATATCATCCCAAACCGGATTACCTTCTTCTTTAGGGATATTGTTATCCACAGCGTAATAGCTAGCACCCATTTGCAAACCGATGCTTTGCGTTTTAGTCAATTTGTACGCGGCACTCATTGAAAGTGTCTGATTGTATGTTCTGTCTGATTGTTCTTTTGAAAAATCAGCGCCCGATGATGCATAAAAGCTTAAACCCCATGGGTTTTCTTCCTTGGTGATTTTTGTAGACAACGAATTCATACGTGACGTTTTAAAATAGCTATCATTTTCAATGTACTGACGCTTAGGCCGCGCTTTTTGGATCAACGATTGGGAAAACCCAACTGAAGATCCTAAAAATAAAACCGCAGCTAACCAAATACCGGTTAGGCTGCGATTCAATTTTAAAAAATGGCCGTAACGTCTGCTAGTCATCACTATTTTTTACCTTGCTTTGAAAAACAGTTTTTTGCTGTTGTTTGCTCTTTAAAGCATTCGCCCGTTCTTACGTTATGAAAATTGTTAATTTTACGTTGAGCATTTTTCAATACTTCCGCAGAAATCAAGCGGTAGTTACCATCTTGAATCATATCCGGTGAATATGTACCACGATCGCCATCGTTTAATTCGTAACGAATACGGAACTCGCTCGCTTTAGTCGACTTTTCGATGCCCGTTAAGGCGCCTATAATATCATTTAGGCGACTATCCATAGCTTTTACTTTGTCTCTATACTTTCCTTCCAAGACACCACTGACTTCAGATGGAATTGGGAAAATAAACTTTTCTAAATTCGCCATAGCTTTATGGAAATCAGCGGCTTCGTTCATGTCGTTATCCACTTGAATCCACTTTTCAAATGAAATGTCTAAAATACCTTTGAATTCGCTATCGGGACTATCAAACAATACACCTACCAATTTATCTTTAGATTCGCGTGATCTCAATTTCATTAACTGTAAAACTTTCGCTTCACGCTCAGAAATACCTATCAATGAAAGAATATTCTTCGCTTCCGCTAAAATATCGTTAGCTGTGATTTTGCCTTTACCTTTATCACCTTCGATATCATAACTTAAGTTGTATAAGCTCATAACGGCTTCCATTTTCAAAATCAGTGGGTGCGTCTCAATCATTGTAGAAATCCACTGGAAACTAGTTTTTGAAGTCGCTTGAATGGTTCTCAATCCGTAGGAAATAAACTCATCTCGAGTAAATAGCTTCTTAGAACCGATATCTCTGAACGGAACGGTCATCGCTTTTAAGTTATACCCATCAACAGTCTGCTGATCTGGCAAATCAAATGTCACCGTCGGTTTTAAAGCCTGACTATATCCCATTACTCGAGAGATCAAACTCCATTGAGAAAAGACATACTGATTGTCAGTGACAGAATCGTTCGCCCCCATTTTCATTGCCGTTTTTAAAGCATCGTGGGCATCTTTTTTGGCTTTAGCATCAGTGATTTTACGAAGTTTATCAGCCTCATCAAACACTTTACCAAAATGCTCTGCTTCTAATTCATATACGGACAAGGTGCGGTCACGCTCCATCAATACTAACTTGTTCAAGCAATCCGAAGCTTTTTTATGTTGATCAACGGCCACATTGAAGAACTTAACCTTTAAGTCCTCGTACGACGCGATTTCTTTTCGAAGATCTTCGATAATTTGTTTATCTGATTCGCTGTTTAACTTCTGGGCCAAAATCTCCATCATCGAACTAATTTGTAAATTCAACGATTCATAGCCATCTCGAAATCCGCGATATTCGCTAATTGGACCCGAAATATATAAACTGTATAGTTTATTTAGGGTCGCATTAGATAAATTACCGAACAAAAGATACTTCTGAAGATCTTCCGCTGGAAACTTCACTTCAAAATCCATATCACCTTTTTTCACAAGATCACAGGTTGCCATGATATTTTGAAATTCTACATCACTATTAGAATTCATGTTTTCCATCGTCTCAATCATTTTTTTCAATCTAGAGGTCTCTTCAGAAAGAGTACGTTTTACCGCATTTTGAAAAAATTTAATTTTCGAAGATCGTTTAACACCAGCGTCTTCTGTTACGATCGAGAACGTATCAAATACACCGGATTCCAATCCAAAATAATATGAAAATATTGTCTCTGTCTTGTTTAAAGGGGCAGCGTCACCGCCAAAGATAAACCAGGGTTCATCAATCTTTCCATTGATCATGTCTTTCATTACTTCTTTTGGCGTTACTTTAAATTCCATGCCCCAGAATGATTTAACTTTAATCTCGGCTTCTTGGTCGATCATGATGTCGTTGATCATCATCATATTTGGGTAGATCGAGAGGTACTTTACGTTTCGGCTGATACCACGTAACATCCCTTCCGTTTCATCCATGATCGTTTTCTTACCATTAGCTTTTTGTTTTGCAAAAATGGCCATGGTTTCGACGCGACTTAGGAACATAGCCCATTCATCATTGATCGTTTGACTGCGATTGACCACTTGATCAAATAGTTTTTCATTTGGGATATCTTTTTGTTTAAAAATATTTCCCATATAAATGTTTGTGCTGAAAAGCTTTTTCATAAATTCAAATTTGAAATACAAACGGATCGTGTGATCTAGGTAGTCCTGTCTTTTCTCTGTGCCTTCCCAGAACAGATTGGCCTCTTCTAAGCCAAGGTGACCGCGATACAGACGATCTACAACATAGAAATACTCGTTGTAGAAAGAATCTGAAGTTAATTCTTCAATACTAATTTTGAAATTCTTTAAAACCGTCGCTTTAACCGAAGCCACGCGAACCTTTTTCTTTTCGTCTTCAGTTAGAGCTTTGAACTTGGCTTCATCTTTACCTTTAGCTATGTCTTCTTGAATTTCAAGAACGGAATTATGGAATGACATTCCTAAAGAATCTTTTGTGCCTTTCAAATCATTGATAACCTGTTTTAAGCCTGGCGACAGTTTTTTATCTTCATAAATAAAACCTTTAGCGGCCACTTCGAATATTTTAACTGATCCCAATTGTGTATAGCTCTTATCGAAAGCTGAATATCTCCACGGTTCAAGCTTCTTTAACCATTCAGAGATCTTTGGATCTTTCTTATCGATCACGTTTTGGCTCAAGATAATTTGAAATAGTTTTGAATGGCGATCTTTATTTTCTGCCTCTGGCTTACCTAGGCTGTTAAGGTATTCAAAATATTCTTTGCCTCTTAAGATGTACATCATCTCCAGTTCTACCGTTCTTAAACGATTGTTAATTTCAAATCCCAACTGGATGATTTTATAATACTCATCAATTTTCAAAGTCTTTTCTTTCAACTTTAAAATTTCGGTAATAACAGACACGCTTCGTTGGTCACGTTTTAGAAAACTAAGTGATTCACAGCCACGTAAGTCTTTCTCACACCCTTTAAGTGCCCACTTTAGATAAGCATCCGCACCGGCATCTGTTTTAGTAGCCTTAAAGTTTTCCAGCATCGAATAATTGTAATAGCCAAGCAATGCGATACCGTCATTTATTTTTTTGCTATCTAATTCTTCAAATTTCTTCTCGTCACTTAAAATCCCAGAGGCCTGACGGATTACTGCAGAGTAATCTTTTTTATTCATATCCTCATAGATGTTCTTTAACCAATTCGGATCGTTTTGAATATCGACCAAATCGTCGCGAGCTTCGGTAACGAATTCAGCTTGCTTTGCACCTTCATGAGATTGCTTTTCAACTTTTTTGAAATTACATGCGCTTAAACCCAGGGTGGTTGCTAGTACTAGAGTGATGTGTTTTGTTGTATTTTTCATATCATCATCCTACTTCTGTATAAACACGCTGGCTTCAGGTAACCAGTAGCCGTTCATTATTGCCGCCGAGCTGATAATCAGCGCGATACCTCTGAGCGTCTCTTCGCAGGTCTCCTCTTTTGGTTTTTCCGAAAAGCCCGCGTAGTTGTAATACGCTTTATAGGCATCTTCGATACTTCGGATAAATTCTAAACGTTTATCATTTGAGAACGCGATACCATCGGGCATCTTGATACCTTTAAATTCTGGCACTGACGGATTGAAGAAATATCTTAGACCGTTGTTCACGCCGTTCATTCCCGTTAAGCATGAATTCAACAATCGATCATTCAGAGTTTTTAACTCAGTCTTTGGTCCAAAAGAATCTAATGGATCTGTTTGATCCGGGATGAAGTCTAACTTGTAGGCAATCGCATATCCCTCTGTATTGTTATATGGATAGAACGGAGTGATTGGGTAAATGAACATACCTGGAGCCGATGCGATGATTTTTCCACCTGGTAAGAAATAACCCGCCGCCGGGAATTCTTTCTTAGTATCAAAATCAAGAATCGTAGTTTCAAAGCGTTCCATATCGTTTTGTGAGTTTTCTTTCGCTTTACCCTTCATGATCACGGCCACAGCTGAAAGTTTTAACTCATTCAAACGTTTTAAACGGTCTGCGTATTTTTCTGGTAACAAGTTAAAGTCGTTGTGCGATTGTTGGAATAAGTACTGAAACCAACCCATAGATGAAATAGATACGCCCATTTTAGTTCGATCGCTGTTATCAAGCGCACCAAAATGAAGGTTACCTTTCATGTTCGCCGTCATAATTTCAACGAATTCCTTAGGGTACAATGAAGCGTAGCTGAATTTGTAATTTGGATCATCAAACAGCGGAACATTCATCATTCCGAAATCAGCTGCATACGGCACTCCGGTAGTTAATGTGAATAGTGCAGCGATTTTGAAAGGCACACCAGTCATTTCTGTCCAAGTTCCAGAGAATTGACTCCAGTCACGGCTCACATCACCACCCGACATACCGCCCGGAGTGAAACGATTGCTGAAATCTTTCTTAGTGAAATCAGTAACGTTTTTAGCTACTAATTCTTTCATTTCTTTCAAGATCAATTTGTTCGCTTGGCAAAGCTCTTTTAACTGAGGCTTTTCAGCAAATAACTTTTTCAAATCTGGATTCGTGACATCTGTTTGGGCACACGCTTCTGAAAACTCGTATAAGTTTTCTTCTTTACGGCGGATTTCATCGAAATCAGCTTTGTAATACAAACGCATATAATCATAAAACAATCTTAGACGGCCAAGAATCTTAAACGATCGGCGCCACAAATAGTATTCGTATTCATCGGCATCTAGGCTCTTGTTATCAGAGAACGAGAACAATGATTGGATTTGAGTGTTGTAGATATCATCGAAATAGTTTTTAGCGATAGTTGTCGCACTATAACCACGATCGAAGCGATTACAGAATGGATCCATCGATATCGAGGCTTCGATATCATTACATTGAGGGAAGTACGATGCTTTATCAGGCACAATACCGTTCTCTGGAACTTTAGTGTACGTAAAGTCAGCGGCACCCGCTGTGTAGGTTGGGTACTCTTGTTTATATAAATAACGTAGAACTAATTCGTCATGTGGTCCTGGCAATATATTGTCTGGCTCAAGGATTTCAGTCACTGGACTGCGGTAACCCATAACTGACGAGTACTGAGTCATATTTTTCTTAAGTGCCTTTTCAGTGAGCTTATTATAGATCGCATCTGGTACC
The DNA here is from genome assembly GCA_964498705.1 of uncultured Bdellovibrio sp. Classification (GTDB taxonomy): domain Bacteria; phylum Bdellovibrionota; class Bdellovibrionia; order Bdellovibrionales; family Bdellovibrionaceae; genus UBA2316. The sequence goes on from CAZCHT010000013.1 coordinate 51,764, forward strand.
GAACCTTTAGCTGGTAGGATGTTTTCTTTAAATTGATGGCCTAGACCTAAAAAGTGTCCAAATTCGTGGGCAAGTAATTCTTTGATTACTGATCGTAATGCTTTTTCGTCACGGTCAGCGGTTGCTGGCAGTTGATTTTTAGCTGCCATCCAGCCGGCACCGATATCTTCAAAAGTTCTTTCTGTGCATTGGTAAGGATGAGCCGCTAACTTATTTCTGTTTTTTGCTTTCTTAAGGTTTCCACGATCGTCCTCTTCACCTTTAGCTAAAGCTAATTGTTTTTTGAAAACAGAGTTGCTCACTAGAGTTTTGTAAAACTGAGAATCCACTTGGCCGCGTGAACGTTCAAATTGGTTTCTTAAAATTTTAGGCAAATTAGCAGCGATGTGTTCACGCATCGACGGCATAGACTGCATCGTAGCGGCTTGCGTGCCTTTCTTATTACCTTCAGATAAATTTATATTTCCTTGGAAATTAGTATCCGGAGCAAAGTACGTGTTCACTAAGTTAGATGGCTCACTTAATGTTAATGGAATTTTATCCAAAAAGTTAAATGCCTCAGCACGACTCGCTTTAGCGCCTACTGAAGAAAGATTGTTGATCGAGAATGCTTTTACGTATTTTTCAATACCACCAGCATAAATCGTAACCATACCTGATTTAATCTCGCCATTTTTAACGTCGGCTAATGCCATACCGATTCCAAGTGGAGAGTATGAAGATATTTTCTCGTCATCTACCCAAGCAATTGTTGAGTATCTTAAATCTAACGAGTATTTAGATGGCTCGTCACTGACTACGAATGCATCTTTATCTGTTGCACCAATTTTCTTGAATGTATCATTCCAGTCTTGGATAACTTCCTTCACTAGAGGTTTCCATTGGTCAGGTACATTCCATAAGCGAATTTCATGTTGTTTACGTAGATCCCAGTGAGCCGCATGAAGGATTTGATACAAACCTTGAGCTTTCTCACCCACGATGTGTAACACGTTCATTTTTTTATAGTTCTTGTCGTTAAACGGTGTTTTTATAAATGTGCTATCGTGTTCGAATGATTTGAAACTAAATCTAACTTTATTATTGTTTGAACCATCAATTTGACGATTTAAAACAAATGTCATGAAACTGTTTGGTTTGTCCCACTCTACCGATTCTGCATTTACGTTAGACGCTTCCAGTCTAGACGGCTTCCATTCATTCCAAAGGTTGGTGAATGAAATTTCTGAAAAATCCAAGTCCATATGAGTACGCGCTGACCAGTGAGAGCGACCAGTATTTTTGATGATTTTGTTTGTATCACGACCTTGACCATCTTTTTCAAATTCCCAGTAGTAATGAGATTTAATAGGTATTGTCATTGCGATTTCCCAACGTTTTGAATCGTCTGGGAATGATGGGTTAATTTGCTTTCCTATTAGGGCATTTTCCGTGATTTCGAAAACCAAATTACAATGTTCGGGCACAATCGCGTTATTAGTGTATAGTGCTTCTGACCATCTGCCGGTTTCCATCTCTGAAACCCAACCGCAAAGAAACGTTTTAGGCACCTCAACCGATTTATTAGTCTTAGGATCAACCTTAGTTTCAACGAAGAATGATTTCTCGATGCCATCATCTGTTGGGACCGGAGTCTCCGTAGCTGGCGATTTGTAGTTACAATTTGCCAGAAAGAGGAGAATGAAGAGCCCAAATACAAAGTGTAAACTCTTTTTACAGTTGAATTCGAAACTTGTTGAGCGCATAGCCACCAATCCCATTTATGTTTGATTTGGATCTTAAGTCGCCGGGGTTTAAGCCAATGGCTGCTATCTATTCAAATCAGACGGTTCTTAGGATTAAGTATTCCTATTTTCGTGCCCAGCTGTTAAATCGCACACCGGCGATCTGGTTAAAGCCTTGCTCCGTAGGCATCTCAAGATGAGACACTTCAAAACAAACTCTCTGAAAAATGTAAATTTACCTTTCGTCGAACCGTAGTATTGTTCACCAAAAGTTTTACAAAATAAAATTCTCAAACTTCTACAAGTGCACATGCTAACGTAATTATAGTACCGTCCATAACGCGACACCTTTGGGAGTGGGCAAATGAGTATCAAAAAAATGATACCTAAAGATTTATATTCTTTTTTTCTCAAAAAGAAATTCTCTCCGTCTTCATCTATTGATAATAAAAACATAAAAATTAAAATGGC
>CAZCHT010000014.1:0-51742 GCA_964498705.1 uncultured Bdellovibrio sp.
TGCCGGAAACAGGGCCTGGCACCTTTAGAAGAAAATCAAAAATCTATAATAAATTAAATAAAAAAGTTTAAACGACAAATAGGAAGTAGAAATGATAGACAACAAACATATTCGTAATATCGCCATTATCGCCCACGTCGATCATGGTAAAACAACTCTTGTGGATCATTTGATCAAACAAGCCGGAACATTCCGTGATAACCAACACGTTGCTGAGCGCTTGATGGATTCTATGGATCTAGAGAAAGAGCGCGGGATCACGATCGCGGCAAAGAATGCTTCCTTCCAGTACAAAGACTACAAAATTAACATCGTCGATACACCGGGACATAGTGACTTTGGTGGCGAGGTTGAGCGTATCTTGAACATGGTTGAGGGCGCGATCTTGCTAGTGGATGCTTCAGAAGGTCCATTGCCTCAAACTCGTTTCGTATTGAAAAAAGCATTAGAGCAAAATTTGAAAGTAATGGTTTGTATCAACAAGATCGACCGTTCCGATGCTCGTATCCAAGAAGTATTGAATGAAGTATTCGATCTTTTCATCGATTTAGATGCGACTGAAGAACAATGTGATTTCCATACAGTATACGCAATTGCGCGTGAAGGTATGGCAACTCTGGATCCAAATGTAAAAACAGATAACTTAATCTGCCTTTACGATGCGATCATCAATCTAGTTCCACCTCCGACGATCAATGAAGGTAATCCTTTACAGATCATGGTTTCAAACATCTCTTACAATGATTACGTTGGTCGTTTAGCTATCGGACGCGTTCGTGCCGGTACAATCAAAGTGAATGACGACGTTGTTGTCGTTCAAGAAAAAGGACAGAAGAAATTAAAAGTTTCTGCTCTTTTCCAATACCACGTAAACAGTCAAGTTCCCGTAACTGAAATCGGTGCAGGTGATATCGCTATCGTTGCCGGCCTAGAAGACTTCACAATCGGTGACACAATTACGTCTGCATTAGATCCGAAGCCTCTTCCACGTATCGCGGTTGAAGAACCTACGGTTGGAATGATCTTCTCGGTAAATAACGGCCCTTTCGCAGGTCAAGACGGAAAGAGCATCACGTCTCGTAAAATCTTGGAACGTTTGGAAAAAGAATTACTTCATAACGTTGCGATTCGCGTAGAAAAAACGGACAACACAGATTCATTCAAAGTTGTTGGTCGTGGTGAATTACAATTAGGTGTATTGATCGAACAAATGCGCCGTGAAGGTTACGAGCTTTGCGTATCTAAACCTCAAGTTATCTTTAAACAAGATGGCGCAACTAAATTAGAGCCAATGGAATCTGCAGTTATCGACGTTGAAGATGCGTTCGTTGGTGTTGTTACAGAAAAAATGGGAACTCGAAAAGGTGTGATGATGAACATGGTCCAAAAAGGATCTGGTCGTACACGCTTAGAATTCAAAATCCCTTCTCGTGGTTTGATCGGTTATCGTTCTGAGTTCTTAACTGATACTCGTGGTACTGGATTATTAAATACTCAATTCGAAGGCTGGGAGCCGTTCAAAGGTGAAATCGTTTCACGTAAAAACGGGTCTATGATTTCAGATCGTAGTGGCGTTACAACTGCGTACGCAATTTGGAATTTACAGGAACGTGGTGTAATGATCGTAACTCCGCAAACTCAAGTTTACGAAGGTATGATCGTTGGTGAGCACGCTAAGGAAAACAACTTAGAAGTAAACATCACTCGCGAGAAAAAATTAACAAACGTTCGTGCCAGCGGTTCAGACGAAGCCATTCGTCTAGTTCCCGTACGTCCAGTGACTTTAGAAAAAGCAATGGAATGGATCACAGACGAAGAGTTAATCGAAGTAACTCCGAAACATATCCGTATTCGTTGCCGCGAACTAGATCCACACAAACGTGGTAAAGCTGCTAAAGAATAGTTCTTGAATCTTAAAAGGATTACTTAGAAAATAAAGGTGCCAGGTCCTATTTCTGGAAGCAACGCTTCCGTAAATAGGACCTGGCACCTTTTTTTAGGAGTAGAATGAGTCTAGACACTGCTATTGAAGCTAAGAATGTCGTTAAGAAATATTCCGACTTTGTTGCGTTAGATGGCGTTAGTTTAGATATTAAAAAGGGCGAGTGCTTTGGGTTGCTTGGGCCCAATGGTGCGGGCAAGTCGACGTTGATGAAGCTCATGTACTGCCAATCGTTGTTGACCGAAGGCGAACTTTATATTCTGGGCCTGAACGTTAAGACCAATTTCCGCGAAATTAAATCTAAGATTGGTGTTGTTCCACAAGACAATATGCTGGATGAGGACTTCACTCTACTTGAAAATTTAAAATTATTTGCTCGCTATCAACAGATGGAGCCGTCCACTGTTAACGAGAAGATTTTCCATCTACTGCGTTTGTTTAAACTCGAAGAATTTGCCAATCATCAAATTAACCAGCTGAGTGGCGGAACACAACGACGCTTGTGTATCGCACGGGCCTTGATCCACAGTCCCGATTTACTATTCCTTGATGAACCCACGACGGGATTAGACCCGCAATCTAGGTTGTGGCTTTGGAATTTTGTTAAACAAATGAAGGACATGGCCGGCACCATTATAATGACGACTCACTATATCGAAGAAGCAGAAGAGCTTTGCGATCGCGTCGCCGTCATTGATCATGGAAAAATCTTAGCTATCGATTATCCGGCTACTTTGATTAAAAATCATATCGGCGAAGAAGTTGTCGAGTTCCACTCAAATTCAGTAGATTTGAACTATTACATCAATCGTTTGAAAGAAAATAAATTTGAATATCAAGTTTATCATAATATGGTTTTGGTATTTATTAAGCCGGAACAAAATTCGCGAATATTGTTAGAAATTATTAAGAGTGAAAAAGTAACCCTTAGAAAGCCAACATTGAATGATGTCTTTCTAAAACTGGCTGGATATAATTTACGAGATGTTTGATTTAACTTATTTAAAACTACCTAAAATTCGCGAAGGCTATAAAAATATTTGGCTGCGTAATTTTTTGCATTTTAAGAAAACATTTATGGTGAGTTTCTTTTGGGTTATCCTTGAGCCATTAATGTATCTTGGCGCTATCGGATACGGGTTAGGTTCATACATTCAAACTATCAACGGACAAAGTTACGTCGATTTTTTCTTTCCTGGTTTACTGGCATCGACTTCGATGATGGTTCCATTTTTCGAGAGTACCTATAACAACTACACAAAGTTAACGTTTCAAAAGATCTACAATCACATGATGCTAACGCGACTTGATTCGCACGAGATCGTAACCGGCGAATTGCTTTGGTCCACATTCAAAGGAGTTTTCGGAATCGTAGGGCTTGTGATTATTGGAAGTTTCTTTGGTTTAGTATCTGAATGGCAGATCTTACTTGTTGTGGTCATCCTTACATTAAACAGCTGGATTTTTGCTGGTATCGCAATGACTATTACATCGGTCGCTAAAAACTACGATTCGTTTATTTATGCTACAAGCGGATTTTTAATTCCCTTAACTCTGATTTCAGGTATATATTTTCCGATTAGCCAAATGCCGCTCATTCTGCAGATCATTACCTACATTTTTCCTCTAGCGCACACCATAGAGCTATGTCGAATGTTGCTTACAGATAATTGGCACTGGTGGGGCTATCTGCATATCGTTTATTTGTTAATACTAGCGTATGCATTTTTTCTGATTGCGCTTCATCGTATTTCAAAGAAATTGATTAATTAATTATTTATCGAACTGAACGTCACTCGAAGATGATCCCTCTGCCTCTGGATCTGATTGGTCGTCACCATCAACTGAGTCTTCACCGACGTCTTCTTCAGCTGCGGCACTGTTGTCTTGCTCATCCATTGTGTCAATCTCTGAAACCTGATCGGGAGTGCTGTAGAAAGTCCGTAGCTTGGCTTTTGCGGCCGTATATTGCTCGTCTGTGATACGATTGTATTGGTACATGTCGCTGACGATACGGCGAATTCTCTTGAATGCAAACGGCGTTAATTGCTTGGCATAAAACGACCGCGCGTATTTTTTAGGACTTGGCAGCAACATCGCAAGAAACGCACTTTCCACGACATCTAGCTGCGCCGGAGTTTTCTTAAAATAGTGCCAAGCAGCTGGTTTGATTCCGTAGATATCTTTGCCAAACTCAACAACGTTTAAGTACTTTTCTAAAATTTCGTTTTTTGTTAAATGCTTTTCAATTTGCAAAGTAATAAAGGCTTCCGTTAATTTACGAATCAAGGTTTTATCTCGAGTCAGATATAGATTTTTCGCAAGTTGTTGGGAGATTGTAGATCCGCCGCGCTTATACTTGCCCCCGTCCAAGTTTTCTTTGGCCGATTTTTCGATCGATTCCCAATCAAAACCCTTATGATTGTAAAATAGAGAATCTTCCGTTAAAATTACTGTTTTTTGCATTACTTTTGAAATCTGATTGAGTGGCACATAGTTTTTGCCACCAGGGCACAATTTCACTTCGTACATCTTAGTCGTAAAACATGACATCAGATCTTCGCGATCAGGTATCAACATGTATACACGAATCGCAAAACCCAAGACCAGGAAAAATAACAATCCAAAGAAAATGAGAAAAATTTTGGTCGATTTCATATCAGTTTATTCTCTCGCATCCAATCAACACTTTGTTTGATACTGTAATCGGCGGGTTTAAAGTTCATTCCTAATTCTTTTCTAGCCTTATCATTTTTAAACCAATGAAATAATGTAGCTGTCCACGCATTTTCCTGGCTCAACGAAACGGGTTTACCAAGGCTCGTTAATATATCCCCAGCTTTACCAACAATGTGCAATGCTACATTTGGCAAATAAATTTTCGGTGCTGGCACGCCCGCAAATCCTGCGATCTTTTCAAATAGTTCTTTGATTAAAATATTTTCGCCCGACAGAATATAGCGCTCACCGTTGCGACCCGATTTATAGCCTCGGTAAATGCCTTCGATCACATCCTCGACACTTACAACGCTCACTCCGCCCGAAGTGTAGAATTTAAAATTACCTTGCGCCACTTTTAATTGCGTCCTGCGACTTCCCTTTTTTGCATCGGCGGGCCCATAAATAGTAGAAGGATTTAAAATAACACTTTTGATCGCATTATCTTTAGTCGCTTGAACGACAAGCTCTTCCGCTTGTCGTTTAGTTTCAAAGTATCCCAAATTTAATGGAGATAAATTAAATTTCGAAGTTTCGTCTAAAACTTCAGAAGGCCGGTATCCCGCACCTACGGCAACAACAGATGACATATGTACCAATTTAGGAACATTACATTCGACCATCGCATCGATGACGTTTTTAGTTCCCTGTACATTAATCGCATCCATCATCGGACGTTCAGATTTCTTATAACCGATATAACCGGCCAAATGAAAAACAACATCGGGCTGAGTTGCGCGAAAAGCATCCACAAGCGACGCTTTGTCTGTAATGTCACCGTAAACAAACTCTAAGCGCTCTGGCGATTTTAATTCTGCCAATCGGCTGCTTTTACGAATGAACGCAGTGACCTCTAAACCTTCTGATAAAAGTTTTTCGATAAGATGCGCGCCCAAAAATCCATTACCACCAGTAATTAAAGCTCTCATATCGCTGCCATTTCTTTTCTATTACGATCAAACAGTCGCGAATATAGTTTTATGTAACCGAAAGATATCAGGCTACCTAGCAGCGCACCGACAATAACATCGGACGGGTAATGTACACCGTTATACACTCGACTAAAGGCAACGAGAAACGCCAGTGTAAAAAATAGTTTCCTAAGAGCCGGCAAGAAGAACCCCATAAATAAAGCAAAGCCAAACATATTCGCAGAATGATTAGAAACAAAACTAAATCCCGCTGCGGGAGATCTTTGAATAGTGACATGAATTGTACTTTCAAACGGTCGGATTCGCTCGAATGGTTTTTTAAAACCGTGGTTACCAACAAGATCAATAGTTCCCAGACTTAGTAAGCAAAATAGGAAAATTAAAAAGCCTTTTTTTGAATACCTTTTGTATAAAAGGAAACAGCATAGCGGAATAACAATGAATGCGAAATATTGAGTTTTATGCAAATCCGTAATCAACGGGAAAAACACATCAAAAAATGCGTTTGTCATACCTGTATTTATCCAAAGGAAAAGACTTTGGTCCATTGCGATTATCCAATTCATAGTTCCTGTAAGATAAATGAAAATACTTAGAAAGTCTATATTCTACAAACTCGATTCCATAGTCTAGATTCAGCAGGGAATGGTGGCTTGTTTGTAGGCAATTTAATGGAGGGTGGGCCCAATTGGCGCGACTCTAATAGCTAAGGAAATAAATCAAGGCGGAATTTAAGCCGACTTTTTTTCACCTTCAATTAATTTTTTAGTTTGCAAAGCGCGCTTACGAACCATTTCATGTGGATGATTCGAAAAAACTGTAATCTTCTTAATAAAAAAATCGAAGTCCGACTGAAACATGTTATCTGAGCGTGAAAATGAATCGCGATAGTAATCCATCAACTGTCCAACAGCATATATTCCTGAAGCTACAAAAAATGGGTTAGATGAACCGAAAAATTCTTTAAGTTTATCAAAAATTTTCGCGCTCAATCCTTTTTTACCTTCGGCAATAATAGCTTCGGCAGCAATACGATTGAATTTTGAATTTATATGCTCTTTGAATAATTCAGAATAAGGATCGAACTCGCAAACGGCCGTTAGCGCGTTAGCCTTGATCCGAGTATCCGGTAGCTCTACACAGTCATTTAAAATTTTTAATAACTCGGTATCAAGCTTATCTGTCGGAATTAATCCGTAGCTCAATGATATAATCGACGACACAATAGTATTAAATGAATTGTTTTTTTTGAATTCAGCTATTGCCCTTAGTAGTAAACTCTTAAACGCACCCACTAATTCTGGCGTAGCCGAATCTGCACGCATATTTCGAATTTGATAGAACTTATTGAAGAATACATCGCGGTTATTTTCCACAACTGCGTTCTCCATTACTTCTAATAAGCCTAGTAACAAAAGCCGATTATCTTTCATACCCTATTATCGGCATTTTAGCTCAGAAGCTTGATCAGAAAAGTCGGGAGCATTTCGTATTAAAATGAGACGAATTTCTTAGAAAGAATTCCTAGGACTGAATAGCTGCGCTCCTTCAGCTTAGATGCAGAATTTAATATTTTTTCCCAGTGATTTGCAGGCTATCGATTTCACATGGGGTTGTACCGTCGGATTTTAAGTAGGCTTTAACTTGCAGTGTGCCTAAGCCAGCAGGCGAAGCCGGGAATGTATTTATGTTGGAACTTAAAGTAGAGGCGTCATTCGCAGTTGAATATCCTGAAGATGCTACCCAGGCCGTATTATTCCAATAGTAAAAGTTAGTTCCGTTTGAACTTAGCGCATAGTGAGGAACGCCTGCGCAACCATTGGATCCAAGGACCTCGGTCACACCACTTGTTGTGAGAGTTTGGTAATCCTCACCTAAACTAGCGTTCGAAATAATCGACTGCACTGCGGTTTCATAATGATTGGGACCAATCTCTATCGATTTTATTTCAGGAGAACACGGCACCGCTCCGGAACCATAGTTACAGACATTTCCAGGATCAGCGCTTTCTAAGAACGCTCGATACTGAAAATACCTATTCGCGGTTACAGATAACCCTGTGCCTGAGAAATTACTAAATGTCATAACGGGCGCACCCGTTACAGGGGCACCAAACAATGTATTGCTAGTGGTATTATATAGCTCAGAAAAATAGGTGGCACCGGTATTATTGGGACCTTTCCAACCACGATACGATGTCGTCAGTGCTTCTTGATCTGAACAGTCAGCATTTGCGCACGAACGGATTTGGTATTTTACGCGATTTGCGCCACGACGAAATAATTGTGTGATTTCGCCGGCACTGAGTGCTCGCGACCAAATGGCAATTTCATCTAAATTTCCTTTATATGGACTCGTTGTCCCAGTTCCACGAGCCGCAAACGTCAATGGATGACTTGCTCCCGGCGGATTGTATACGGTGCTAGCCGCAAAGCTGGCTGAACCCGCAGCTAAACTTCCATCAACATACAACACAATACTATTACCGGGCTGTGTTGTCGTTGAGGTTGTAAATACGCCGACCACATGATGCCATTGTCCATCATTGTAGGTTGCCGTCGTAGTGAAATCGGCGGCCGATGTCGCAGAGGCATTTTTAATTACGGCGGCCAAATTCCCCGAGGTGTTTATACCAATACCCCAACCACGAATTGTAACTTCGTGACCAATTAGGAATCCAAGCGCGGTTGTGCTCGTTTTAAACCAAGTAGAAATTGTAAATGTTTGATCTGTGAAATTGTATTTGAGTCCAGTATTAGGCACCAATACAAAATCATTCACACCATCGAAAGTAAGTCCTTCTCCAAACACACCGGCTTGGTAGCCAATTGTGTTTGTAGCATCAGCATCTTTAGCCGCACCTGATATTCCCGATGTTGCAGAGTCAGCGATTACGGCATCATCAGCTATAACGCCTTCTGTACCTTCCAAATGCCAAAGGCCAACTAATCCCGATAAGGCGTTAGTATCCGTTGTTGCACCCGTTGAGCCGACCATAGAGGAATAGTCGCTCGATGTTTCACTTCCGGATGTTCCTCGTAGTTCTTTGAAGAACGGCAATGTCGTTAACGATTTCAAAGTCGTCCATGATTGTGAAGAGAACGCATCTAGAACTCGTGAAGTAAACTGACCAGTGTATTTCGTTAATTGCCGCGAATAAATGGCTTTGGCTTCGGTTTGAGTTAAGGATTTTCTCCAGAGTGCTAGCTCATCCATTTGCCCCATATACTGAACGGTCAAACCGGAAGAGTTTCCAATCCATACGGATTGATCATTTTGCAAAGGTGCCTCGTTACCCGCTCCTAATGTCCAAGAACCAGGAAGAGAATTACCATCAACAAAAATTTTTATCGAATTGGCCGTACCAAATTTATATGTGGCCACAACATGATGCCAACCCGCGATCGGAATAAGCTGTCCCGTGTCCCATCGATGCCAATTCGTATCCGTTGAATCGCGATAAAGAAATGAAATTCCGTATACACCTGCCGCATTCGAAAGCGTTCTCAATGCCCAGTTTTGATCTGTCGGCAACGTAATACCAAGTCTGCCTTTGCCAATAATATATCGAGCCACCGAATCATTAGTGGGACCACCGAACTTAACCCAAACGGCTATAGAAATTTCATCGTTGAGAGCAAAATCCAAACTACTACCTGTTCCTGGATCAGCAATAGCAACATAGTCATCCGTTGAGCTTGAATCGAATTTCGCTGAATAAGTACCCACTTTATTCGAAGTCGTAACAAATGTAGGTCCGTTGTAACCGGTTCCGTGAAATGATCCTACCGAGTCATTCCAATTATTTTCCATTTTCCAATAAGCAATCAAACTGCTCCATTGAGGAATCCAACTACTGTCGAATTCAGATTGATTGAGTGAACTATTTAGACGGACAAAATTATTTGTACTATCCCACTGAGTTCCGGCAAAAGTTCCACTTTTAAAGCCACCACTCGTTGCGCCAGTATTTGTCGAACTATCTATTTGGCTCGCTGGAGTTAGCTGAGAAACTCCCCCTGAGAGACTTATTCGAGTGCTATCGCTTAATACATAACTAGTTTCTGTTCCGGCCGTATACGGAAGCAGCATCGTAAAGTTTGCAAAGATGGAAAAGCTTGCGGAAGCGACAGATAGTGCTCCAGTGCCACTCGAGGAAATAGTCGAAACTTTCGTCGCTGTAATTACTTTTCCTATTCCTTGAGTATTCGCAGCAATTCCAGTGAAACTCGCAACTCCGCCGACTGCGGCTCGAGTTAAAGTCCCTGTCAATGCGCCAGCACCCGAGGTCAATGCCAGAGTTACATCGGCTGTTGCATCTGGACCGCTCGTAACGACATTTCCATAAAAATCTTTAATCGTTAAAATGGGTTGAATTGTTAATGCCGTATTTATTAGTACGCTGCCTACGGGCTGAGTTGAAAAGACAATTTGTGCAGCAGGGCCATTAATCACTGTCACCGTAGGTAAAGTGCTCGTAATATTTTGTGCGGAAATACTGGCGCGAATGGATGCCGCGGTTCCGACTGTAGTTCCTGTAAAGGTCGCCGTATAAGTTCCATCAAGGTTATCGGTAACACTTGAAAATGTTCCGCTGCTAGTTCCACTCGCGATATTAAATACTACTGAAAAACCAATCGCATCAGTAACTACAGCACTGGCACTATCTAACACATGCAGGGTCAGCGTCGATATAGAACCGGCACTTACTGTTGCGGTCGAAACAGAAATATATGACGTCGCCAATGAGTACTGTCCAGCCGTAACTTGAATAGTTGCTGATGAAACTACGACGACTCCATCAACCGATGCCGAAATAATTGTGGCTGTTCCTGACGTTGTTGCCGTGAATGTTGTGGTGTAAGTGCCATTATCTAAATTGGAAACTGGCCCAAATGTCCCTGCGCTCGTTCCACCAGAAACAGAAAATTCCACGACCGATTTACTATTAGGAACATGAAACGCATTTCCATGCTGATCTTTCAAAGAAAGTGATACAGAAATTGACCCACCATTAATAACATTTCTTTTACTCACCGAGATCGTCGACAATGACGTCGACATCATTACTCCGCCGAGAAACGAATCATCGGCTTTAGATTCACCTTGAGTACAACCAAAAATAAAAACGAGGCTGAATAGAACTAAAATGATTTTCATTTTGAACCACCTCCGCCTTCGAAAAGTGGAATAGAAAAACTGACCGTTCCATAAACGCTTTTTTCATGAAAGAAAACTTGGGATGTATCTTGGGTGCGCTCTGAATAAGTGAGCGCGGCAGAAAATGTTCGCTCATCAGGCATCTTTTTAACTACACCAATGCCGACCTGATATGAGTTTCCCACTTTTATGGTGTAGTTATCTGTCGATGTACCGCCAAGGTATGTACCCGAAAGACTAGCCATTAGACTAGTCGAGCCAACCTCATATAGTTTGTAGCGTGCTTGCAAAGAAAACTGAGGCACCGGTTGCGCTTCCACCGAGATCAAAGTCGAGCTTGCGCCCCTAATGAAGAACTCGGATCCATACTCTAGGCTATAGTCTAGGCTCAGATACTGACTTATTTCGTGACCCAGTGATAATCCAAGTTTCGTGGAGCTCAGGTTTTCACTCAGTAAAGATTTGGAACCGGACATATTTTGCAGGCCCACCGATCGTGCTTCCAAGAAAAAATCGGATCTCACTCTGGGTGTCCAATTCTGGCGCCAAGATGCTCTAACAGCTAGGTCACTTTTAGAAACAATATTTGCCGCTGCTGAAGTTAATGCATCAATTGCAGAAAATGTCGTCATACCGGCACGCGCATGCAGTCGCAAACTATGCAAAACTTCGGCCTGCGAAGGTTGAGGTTCGATTGCCGGTGCACAGAAAGTCGTATCTTCTTTTTTTTGGGGAATATCGCTTTGGACTTTTCCGCCTTGTTCCGCAGGGATTCTGGCGCTTTGGTTTGCAGATGCTAGCGAATTTTCAGTCAGATTAATAACATCACCGACTCGAATCAAATTTGGATTTCTAATTTTTGGATTGAGCGATACTAGTTTTTCTAGCGAGCCATTCGCCGCATACACCGGGTTGCCGATATTTTTTTGTGCAATTACGGACAGGGTATCGCCCGGTTTAACAACATAAAACGACGCTTCAGCCGTGTAGCTGATTGTCGAAATTACTGTTATTATTTTAGCGAAAAAATTTTTCATATACCCGCTAAGTTGTATGTTTTACCTATGAAAATCTGAGCTTTAGGCCTTCTCAAACATCTGCATAATACTTAGCGGTAAAAGATTTTTAACACTTGAATTTCTTTTTGACTGTAACCGTATACGAACGACGTGTTCTATAATGAGACAGTCTCAGATTGATTCTGAATTTGATAGAATCTGTAATAGTCGCCCTTCTTAGCTAATAACTCTTGATGAGTTCCAGATTCAACGATTTTTCCTTTTCGAAGCACATAGATGCAATCGCAGTTTTGGACCGTAGATAGGCGATGGGCGATAATTAAACTCGTTCTATTTTCCATCAAGGCTTCAATACCGGCTTGAACTTCGCGTTCACTAGAGGAATCCAGCGCACTGGTTGCTTCATCCAAAATCAACAGGGGCGCATCTTTTACAAATGCACGGGCCATACTGATTCTTTGTTTTTCGCCACCAGAAAGCAGCGATCCGCGATCACCGACTCGGCTGTTGTATCCTTCAGTTAGGCGTCCAATAAATGTATGTGCGTTTGCACGCTTTGATTTTTCATAAATCACGTCATCCGAAGCCGCAGGGTTTCCCGAGCGAATATTGCTAATAACAGAATCACTAAATAAAAATACATCTTGTGAAACCAGTGCGATTTGCGAACGCAGTTCTTTCAGCGAGCAATCCAAAATATTAGTGCTATCGAATAATACTTGTCCCTGATTTGGCTCATAAAAACGCTCAAGCAAATTAACAATTGTTGATTTACCACTACCGCTTTCTCCCACCAAAGCGATCGACTGGCCTCGGTGAATCGTGAAATCAATATTGTCCAATATTTTTTCTTGGCCATATTGAAAGCTCACATTTTTAAATTGAATCGATTTCCAATCTTTAGGAAACGGCTTAGGCTCAGCTGGATCCATAACAACTTCGTTATTATCTAGAATTTCATAAACCCGTTCTGCCGCTACTATGGTCTCTTGAATACGAACATAACTTTCTTGAAGTTTCTTAATCGGCTGATTAATCATCAACATCGAAGTGATATACGCTAGCACAGCACCCGTCGTTGTATTTCCTTTAGCCACTTCAACGCTGAAGTAGAAAAATATCGCAAGGATTATGGCTGTAGCCAAAAGCTCTGTCACCGGTCCCATGATTTCGATTCGTGAATGAACTTTCTTACGAATTTGCAAATATTCATCCGTTTGAGCGCGCAGTTTAGACTGCATGATTTGTTCTAAATTAAAACTTTGAATGATGCGCACGCCATCGATTGATTCTTTGATGACGGACGTAATGCGCTCTAAGTTTTCCTGGCCAAACAAAACATATTTGCGAAGACTGCGCGAGATTTGTTTCAAGAAAACTAAAACCGCCGGAAGCAGAATTAAAATGGCCATCGTCAATCGCCAGTTTAAGTAAAATAAATTTCCAAGTAACAAAAGAGCTAACAAAGGCTCGCGGAAAAGATCCGCAATCATTCTAAGGCCATCTTGGATCACTTTGATATCGTTAATAATACGACTTAACAGGCCACCCGAACCAGAAACATACTGGCCATGGAATTTCAAATTCAGATCCATGAATTTTTTCTGAAGTTGCAGTCGGTATTGATTCGTAATCATTTCAGCGACCACGTTCATCGTAAAAATATGCAAATAACGGCAACCCGCAACCACAATGGCCATAGCCAAAGCGATCATACCTACTTGTGCCACTTTGTTTTGATCACCTGATTGGAAACTATCATTGATGTCTTTTAAAATTAAAGCCAAACGTGCGTAGACGGCTGAATATAAAATCCCAGTTACAGCAATAATGATTAACTGAGGACGGTACTGTTTTACTTCTTTTATAATTCGGATCAGCGTCGTATTCACAGGACACAATCTACTGATTTTACGCTACAAAGTCTATCAAGGAATGCAGATCCTACAGGCCATAGTATTTTTTCAAATACTGCCCAGTTAAACTACTTGGCTCAGCCATAATGTCTTTCGGCGTACCTACCGCTACGATATTACCGCCTTTAACTCCCGCTTCCGGGCCCAAATCGATAACATAATCGGCGGCACTAATGACTTCTAAATTGTGCTCAATAATAACCACACTGCCGCCAGCCTCGATTAGCTGGTTAAGGACTTTAATTAAAAGCTCAATTTCACGAAAATGCAGCCCTGTTGTCGGCTCATCCAGGATATACAACGTCGCCTTGTGAGTGACCTCAATGAGCTCTTTAGCCAATTTCAAACGCTGCGATTCCCCGCCGCTTAAAGTGCTAGAAGGTTGCCCGATTTGTAAATAATCTAATCCAACCTCTTTTAATACTGATAGCGCTTTTCGAATGGGGGGATGAGCCACGAAAAAGTCCATGGCTTCAGCCACCGTCATCGTCAGAATTTGATGAATATTTTTACCCTTGTAGGTAACTTCCAAAATTTCATTTCTAAATTTTTTACCATCACAGACATCACACGGAATAATTACGTTATCCATGAACTGCATATCGATTTCTTCAACGCCCGTTCCTTTGCATGCCGGACATCGACCACCGTCAACGTTTAAACTGAACGTGCCCGCTGTATAGCCGCGAACTTTAGATTCTGGCAACATCGCCATTACATTTCGAATAATATCGTAAGCTTTGATGTACGTGATTGGCGAACTTCGCGCCGATTTACCAATTGGTGATTGATCTACTAGCAAAACATTATGAATATATTCCGAGCCTTTAAGTTTCTTGCATGGTTCAGCTTTTATAAATTCGATATCTAGTTCACGCGCCAGCATTGGATACAAAGTTTTTGCAATTAACGTTGATTTTCCAGATCCGCTGACGCCAGTTACGACAACCATCCGATGAAGCGGAATTTCAACATTCAAATTTTTCAAATTATGCCCGCTGGCACCTTCCATTTTCAATTTGTACTTAAACAGTTCGTTCTCTACTGGACGTGTTTTTTCAATCGGCTTGCGCACCAAAGGATTTACAAATGGCGCAGTCACTGACTTGGTGCTTTTTAAGAAATCTTTCTGCGTGCCAGAGAAAATGACTTCGCCACCGCGGAAACCGGAACCAGGCCCCATTTCAATAACGTTCTCGGCATTCCTGATAACATCATAGTCATGTTCAACCAGAACAACTGTGTTACCTAAATCACGTAAATCTTTTAAAATTGAAATTAAGCGATCATTGTCGCGCGGGTGCAGACCAACGGTCGGCTCATCAAGTACGTACAGAGTTTGAGTTAATCCCATTCCTAATTGATTGGCTAAATTTAATCGCTGATATTCGCCGCCAGATAAAGTACGTGTTTCACGATTTAAAGTTAAGTAGCCAACTCCCACACGCATCAAGAAATCTAGCCGCGAACGAATCTGATCAAACACTTCGCCAGCAATGCCTCTCTCATGGGTATTGATCTCAAGCACATCAAAAAACTTTTTAAGGTCTTCAATTGTTTGCTTAGTTAAATCGTTGATGTTTCGCTTGCGGAATAAAATCGTATTTACGTCTTTACGCAAACGGGATCCATTGCACTCAGTACAAAGCTGAGGGCTGCGATACCTCGAAATAAATACACGTACGTGCATTTTATATTTTTTAGTTTCTAAATAATCAAAAAGACCCTGAACACCCATGAACTGAGCATTTCCGTTCCAAATCACATCTTGCTGACTCTTTGATAAATCTTCCCAGGCCACATCCGTTGGAATTTTAGTTTTTTTGCAAAAAGAAAGTAGATCTTTTTTATCTTCAGCCGCACTCGGCATGCTGAACGGATGAAGAGCATTGGCGGCTAAAGACAGTTTTGGATTGGGTATAATTTTCGCCGTATCCAAGGTTAAGATGTTGCCAAAGCCCTTGCATGTTGGGCAAGCACCCAGTGGACTATTAAAACTAAACAACCGCGAGCTCATTGGCGGCGGTTGATAATCGCACTCTGGACATTTCAATTCTTCAGAAAATCTAAGTGTTTGATCATCTGTTGTTCTAACAACACAACCACGAGCCGTTACATTATTATTGTACCTAACAAATGCTTCGTAAGCTTGTGCTATGGAATCGGCAATACGTCCTTCGTCCGCCGCATTGAAAGCCACACGATCGACAACGATGTAGAAATCTTCTTTAGGTGCTGGCTTCTTGGCCATCTTTGGATCTGTGATCTCGACGATTTCATTTTTACTTGGTATCCAAAGACGTTGATAACCATCTTTTAATATTTCACCGAGTAAAACCTTGCCATCATAGGCGCGATCTTTTTGTTTTACTTCCGCCATCACGTAACCGCGCTTGCCAGAAAGAACTTTTACAGTTTTCTTAGTCGCTTCCGTTATCGAATGTTTTTCTGCGGGAATATTATGATTTGGGCAATAAGGAACGCCTAATTTTTCGTAAAGCAATCGAATGTAGTCCACTACTTCAGTGGTAGTGCCAACGTTCGAACGGCTAGACTTCACAGAATTTTTTTGTTCTAAACACACTGCTGGTGGAATATTAGTAACGCCCTCGATATCAGGCTTAGGTGCTTTGTTCAGAAATTGCTTGGTGTAATTAGACATGCTCTCGATGAAACGACGTTGTCCTTCCGCGAACAGAGTTTCAAATGCAAGCGAGCTTTTTCCAGAACCCGACGGGCCGCAGATGACTGTCATCTGGCCCAGTGGAATTTTGATCTCTACATTTTTAAGATTGTTTTGTTTAATTCCCCAAATGTGAATTTCTTTCATCACCTAGGTTTATGATATTCGCTGAATATCGTCCAGTCTTATTCGTTGACCTCTTGCTTTAAGAAATCCACGGTTTCATCACCCTTGTTGGTAGACAAGGTCGGCTCAGTCCCTTCTATATACGCTTGCTTTATCACATTTTTTGAGGCCGCTGAGGCTAACTTTCCCGTGTCGGCATCAATGTTCGCAAATACGATTCCGCCGGGAACAGGAAACGATGTCTGCGGCAATTTATCGTGAGCAGATTTCATGTACTCAAGCCATAATGGGAGCGCAGCGCGACCGCCCACTTCACCTTTTCCGATTGTTTTCTCTTTGTCGTATCCCACCCAAACGCCGGTTGCGATCTGCGGAGTGTAGCCCACAAACCACGCATCTACGTACCCGTTTGTGGTACCTGTTTTTCCAGCGACCTCGCGGCCCAATGAGCGCGCTCTAGCGGCAGTACCATTTTCATCTTCCACTACGCCTCTAAGCAAGCTCGTCATCACGTAGGCTGTTTGAGGCCGGATTAACTGATTTTCATCATCGAAAAAGAAATACTCATCGGGTTTCTTCGTTTTCGCATTTTGCGTATCTGGCGTTTCTGTTTCCACCACAGCATTTGGGTTGTTTGGATCGACTATAGCCGTACCTTGCTTCTTAGCCATGTAGTTCTTGCGACGATCAGAATATTCTTTATCCAACGTATCGAGTTCATTTTGAAAACGAATATCCAGAGACACATTTTCTAGCAATTTTTTATTATCCTGGTCGATAACAGATCTGATCAAAAGTGGTCTAATTCTTTTTCCTAAACGGCCAAATTGCGAAAACACTTTAGTCATTTCATACAGAGTTAACGAAGAAGATCCCAGAGCCAAAGTAAAATCGTTGTTAAGTGGACTAAAAATACCTAAACGTTTTGAATAGTCCATTGCCCAAGGAACACCGACGTCTTCGATTAATCTAACAGCGGGAATATTCAAAGACTGAACGAGTGCATTTCTAAACGTCAGCTGTCCACCAAAAGACTTACCGTGATTTGTTGGTTTCCAAACTTTAGTGTCGGCTTGGCCTTCCTGATCTTTGATTGATTCTTCATAAACCAATGGTGCATCCATCAGTTCAGATGACGGGTCATAATGTTTATCTAATGCTGAAGCATATACGATAGCTTTAAATGCCGACCCTGTTTGGCGAACGGCTTGAACAGTGCGATTGAATTCATTCTTGTTGCGTATAAATTGATAACCACCAACCATCGCTAAAATTTCTTGAGTTTCCTGATCGAAAGAAATCAATGCGCCCTCAACCTCTGGTTCTTGATCTAACTCAACAGCCACATAAGATGTAAAATCCATTGGTTTTTTCAAACGCGAAATTAAAACATTTTCATTAGTTAGTTTCACTAAAACCACATCACCTTTTTTCAGTGCATCCGAAGGTTTGCCAATTTGGGCTTGATCAAATTTCTTACTAGTATCTGGTTTACGTGCCCACTTCATAGAATCCATGTCGATGACGCCTTTGACTTCAGGCAATTCTACATAGGTTAAACCGTCGGCATCGCTGACTTCTGTAACTACCGCACGGTACGATTTTGTTAAACTCAAATACGATGGAATTTTTGCAGATTTCCCAAGCTTCTTGGCTTGGATCTCGTCAAAGTTTCCTTCGGTGTTAATTGTTCGCTCGGGTGTAGTTTCAAGAATTAATTCTTTTTTCTGTTTATCCAAAAATGCAGTGATAGCAGCTGGATCCGTTAGATTTTGTAAAGGACCGCGAAAGCCCTGGCGTTTATCCAAAGATTTTAATCCGGAACGCACTGATTCTTGAGCCGCGATTTGTTTATCTAAATCTAGAGACGTGTAGATTTTGATTCCTTGATCTAAAACTTTCTCTTCGCCTAATTGTTGAAATAGAATCTGACGGATAGTTTCTTGGTAATAAGGCGCGACATCTTCGAAATCGTCCCGTACGTATACTTTCACGGGCTGTTTAACCGCTTTATCAGCTTCGTCATGAGTGATAAAACCGACGGTGGCCATGCGACTTAAAACATAGCGCTGACGTTCTTTTGCTTTTTGAGGATTTAGAACCGGAGAGTAGCGGCTTGGTGCCTGTGGCAAACCGGCCAAGATCGCGGATTCAGCAACTGTCAGATCGCTTACGGTTTTTTTGAAATACGTTTGCGATGCATTTTCGATCCCGTAACATCCGTGACCAAAATTAATTTGATTTAGGTATAAATATAGAATCTCTTCTTTTTTCAAATTGTCTTCTAGCTGGTAAGCCAAGAATGCTTCGCGGATTTTACGATCGAATGTTTTTTCACGCGATAAGAAAAATGTTTTTGCTACCTGTTGGGTAATGGTGGATCCACCCTGAACGTTTCGTCCTGCGCGCATATTAGCCAGCATCGCACGCATGATGGCTAGGTAGTTGATGCCAGAATGCGAGAAGAATTGATCATCTTCCGCAGCCAGAAATGCTTGAATTGTCTTTTGCGGAATACGCTCGTAGGGAACCAGAGTTCTGCGCTCGCGAAAAAATTCACCGATTTTTTTATTCTTGCGATCAAACACTGGGCTGACCAGCAAAGGTTTGTAATCTTTAATTTGAAGAATTTGCGGCAATGAGGCTTTGATGGAACCTAGCCACCAAACAACTGCAATAAAAACTATAGAACTAGCGGCTCCAGCGATAATTAGGATGCGTTTTCGCACGGTCGGATTCAAGGTCACAGTAGTACTCCAGAGGGACGGATCCCATTTAAAAAGATACTACTATTATGGCAAATTTTATCGCAAGAGAGTAGGATTCACGAATGGGTCCAGCGACCAAGGTAGAGGCGATTTTGCAATCGCCTATTTCTATTTAGAACCTTTAACTTTTTTGGTTGTTTTAGCGTCCTTGTCTACTTTTGGAGGTGCCGGTTTGCTGAAGTCTGAATATGACATTCTGCAAACCGAAGAACCGGTGCCAGAGAACGCTGTTGGCTTACAGCAGTTGTCCTGGAAGTTTTCTAATAAGTTCTTATAGTCCTCACCACATTGGTTTAACATATCTGCCATTGATTTATCATCGCTGTATTTTGCCGGTCGTTTTCCAGAGTACATACTTAATTTCATTGCCAATATGGCAACCTGCTGCTGATATTTTTTTGTTTCAGAGTTTAGGCGCTCGAGCTTTTGTTTCAACAGCGTTTGCTCATTTGTTTTATCAGTCTGGATACGCTGATATTCGGCGGCTAGTTTTTTAGCTTCGCCCGCCGCATTCTTTTCGATATTTTGCATTTGGTAAATAATTTCTTGGTCTGCTAAACGTTTTTCTTCGTTGATTTGACCAAGTACCGAATCATAATTAGTAAGTTTAGATTTTAGCGATGATAACTCGTTAACAAACGTACTCTCGATACGTTTTTGTTTCAAAGTTTCCGTCGTTATACAATTATCGTAACGTTTTTGAATATTTGCAGTTAAAGTCTTGCCTTGTGAAAAAGCACCTGCAAATGACGCTTGCACGGCAGTCGTCGGCTTGGCACTGGCGTTGTTTTGTTTTGCCGGATCGCCACCAGTTGCAATAATGGCACAGCGGTCGTGGATTGCGAAACTTGAATTTTCTGATAGAGCTACAGCTTTTGCTGATATCATATCAGTGTACTTTCTACGAGTCTCTGCAATTTGATCTACCATCTGGCTGTATTTTGAATCTGCTTGCATCTTCGCCTTAAGCTTTTCGTTATCAAGCTTATGCATGGCATCTTCTTTTTCATTCGGCATCTCATTTAGTCGATCTGCAATTTTACCTTCAGCCTCTGCCCAGCTTTTTAGTTTGTCTGCATATTCTGTTTGCGCCGTCTCAGCGTCCTTCATGTTCTCTTTTACTTTTTCTTCAAGGTCTTTTTTCTGTTCTTCAAGTTTATTTTCATTTTCTTTAAAATCATCTTTTGACAGAGTGCAATCAGGACGGTCATTCATCGCAGAATAAATACCAAGCAAAGTATCCGCACCACTAACCATTCCAAGCATCGAAGAAGCTGATTGCATTTCATCACTCTGCATGAATCCGCCGGAATCATTCACTGATTTCGAACATGAACGTGCCTGCTTAGCAGGAATTTTTGCGCACTCTTTATAAATTTCCTTATCGTCTTCATATAGAGATTCACATCTTTCTTTTACGCGTCCAGTGGCTTTACTTTCCGCAACGCCATAAATACCTTCTAGGTCATCAATCGCAGATTCAGCACCCGCACGACATTCGGTGTCTTTTTTATCGCAACCCTTTTTAATCTTTTCAATTTCTCGAATTGCACTTTTAGCACAGGCCGCTTGGGCCGTTGTATCATTAGCCTCGGGAGAAACCCCTCCGGTTCCGTTTGAACCACCTTTTAATTTTAGCGCATTACACTTTGTGATTGTGTCGTTATAGATTTTATCAAGATCAACCGCAGTTGAAGTTGAATAACTAAACAATGTAACAAGAAACCCAAAAGATAAAAATGCAGATCTATATTTCGAAAGTATTTTATTCAAAGTGTTTCCCCTGATAGTCGATACAAGAGCAATAAGCGCTCCGCCTGAGATAAGCTTAAACGACGTTTCACGCAGAGTTTAGTCTAGATTTTTTACGCCTCAATCAGGGACGAGACTTGAAACCTTCGCCTTTCTAATTACCTAGGACGTGAAGTCTCAGATTCAGACGTTGATCCAGCTGTATAGAAGTTTGACTGGTTAGAAAGGCATTATCCGTATAGTTCTGCTGACCCCACCGGTAGTCACGGAAACATCAAATCCGTCTTGAAATACCTGACGAATTAATTTTCTGTCGCCACCCAACGATAGACATCTTGGGTTTAATTGGCAAAGTGGTCCGTAAATTCCCGCATCTCCGGTTACAAATGTGGGAACATCATCTTTGTAGTTTCTTTTAGAAAAGAATAAATCTGCCACAATCTCGCGATCGTTTTCGGAGTTCTTTTTAAGCTGCCCAAGATTTATCGATTCTAGCCTTTTAAGGACAGATTGATATTCATTGGAACTGCGACTTACCTCTATTTCAAAAATTCGAGTTCCCTCTGGAAAAGAAATATTATTGTTATCGGGGTTACCCACGAACCGCTCTTTCGCCGTTCGTTCAGCAATGTAAACATGTGACTCATCAGTCTTGGAACTTCGCTTTTTCATCATCTTATGAACTTTGCTAGCCCATAGTTTTCTGCTGCCATCAGCTAGCTCGGGAAAATGCTTAACCTGTTCAAGAGATATAACAATATTGGTATCTAGGATAACTGGATTTTTTCCAAGCGGCGTTCTTCGCACGATTTTACCGGCGGAGTCCCTAACTACACCATGCAGTCCGGCTTTCAGTGTCGTTTTGCAAAAATTCGGAGTCTCAGCTGCAAAACTATTCAAACTCAATAACAACATAGTCAGCCGGAAAAAAAACTTCATAATATTACATCGGCAAAATTTCCTAATATTTTAGCTTGTAGAACTCTAAAAGCCTGAATTTATGGCCTATTCTACAAATCTCCACGATGGACCAGTTGAACGGGCTAAGCAAAATTCCGATGAAATAGTGTGGTTAATAAGCGGATTCTGTTGCCCTCTCTATTTGTATTGATCCATCTCTACTGTGCACTATCATATGCAGAAGCTTATGATTGGGTACGATCTAGCGTAAATGAATTTTGGTACAATCAATTCGTCGGCAACTGCGAAAACATGAATCCCAAAACCAATTTAGATTTTCTAAAATCCTACTCTACTGGCACCTGTTCACGCGCGCCCGATTCTGCTCACATAAATCGAGCCAACAGCAAAGACCTAGTTACAGACATATATTTCGACAAGTCACTTGTAGAAATGGCTAAACAAAATCAATGTCAGTTCGATTACTGGAGTGCCTTGAGTACTAAAGATAACTCTTCTTATTCGGCTCAGGACCGAGCCAACAAAAAACTAGGCTCACAGTTCGAAGTATTGAAACAGGATTTAAAACCAATTTCTTATCAAAATCGGGGACAGATTTTACCAACTACTGAGTCTGGCACGCCCGCACAGCAAGCCCAAACTGCTCAACGAAAAATTGTGGATCAGCTTGTCGATAAAGCTTATGAAATTGCGAAAAAGGAACGTGAAATTAAAAATTTCATAGCGACGAATCCCATCTACACTCCAGATCCGAAAAAATCGTCATCTAGCCAAGTCACCCAAATGCACCGCGAACTAGCGATTCTGGAAAATTCATTCCTAATGGCCGAAGACCCCGAAGTTCAATATTTCGTAAAGAACCAGCTGGTGGCTAAAATTAAGGATGGATTCAAGATAGGAAAAGAGCCCGACATAAAAGAAATGAAAGATTATTTCTATTCAGATAAGAGCGATAGTTTTCAGGCTCGGGTAGTAGATAAGAAAATGGACTCTATCTCTACCGAGCAAAAAGAATATGCCGATATCGACGGAGCCTACAATGACAATTACAGCTTCAAAGTCACGGCAGTTCAGTCCGGAGTCGGCGCGAAAATTTTAAACGATAGTGTAAATCAAAATTCCAATTTTTCAAAACTTCAGTGCGATATGGAATCTAAGTATGGGCAGGGAGAAAAAATTGCAAGTACCGCAAACGCAGTTGTAGTCGCCGGAGTTTCATTCGCATTTGGCGGCGGAGCCATGTTGTTAGGTAAACTAGCACAAATCGGTATCGCTTCGCAGAGAACAGCCAGAGTCGCGCAAATTATTTCCTCAGTCGCCAATACAAGTATTTCTCTATCGGAAATTGCCCAGGGATTGGTGGAATCATGTCGGCAACAACCACACTTTAGGAATAAAGACAGCTCTACATGTGCTCGAGTTGCGTCCGTAAAAGAAAAAGGTATCGACGTGCAAATCAATTCAGAAATTGATCATTCGAACTGCCTGACTGATCTCGGCTTAGCGGCTCTCTCTGGCGCTATGGCTTTCAAAACCGCCGCAAAAGCTAAGCAGCTAAAAAGAGACCAACAACTCCTGCAGCTTGGATTAAGTGATCGCTATCAAAACCTGAGACGTGATATCGGCCTAAATCCCAGCTTATCACCAAGTCAAAGGAAGCGACTGATCGCTGAGCTTGACCGCTCTATTTCGCTGTCCACTATGGAAAACTTCCCAAGGCAAGAATTCATAAATCTGCTAGCAAAAGACGAACCCGAAGATCTGATGCTGGCCTTGACACAAATAAACGCTAGTACCGCCGGATCTACTTGGCGCGAGCGAGTAAAAACTTGGATCTCAACAAAAGGCTTCAACAAGCAAGAAGCTGACGAGCTTGAATCGTGCCTAGTAGACACCGCTTCTAAAACAAGCAAATGTAATTCTGTGGAAATCCCCAGCAACACTTAAAATCAACATAGGTGGCTTACCTATTGCGCCACCCATAATTTTCCATTACATTGGTGTCGCATGCAAAAGGGTTTTAATTCTGACATCATAGTTAAAGGAACAAACTTCCATATCCAAACGGAAGATTGGGGAGAGAAGAATCCTTACATCGTTACACGCGTATTTGCTGGTGGCGCCGTTAAGGCCACAATCAAGACTCCGTATTCTAATTTGTTGAATGAGTTTGCGGCTCGCAGTGAAATGGCGATCAAAAATGCTCTTCGTCGCCAACATGCGGACACTATCGATAATTTAGTGTCCGGTAAAATTCAGATATAGAAACTACTTAACAACTTTAGCTTTCTCGACTTTGGGAGCTTTCCCTTTAGGAGCGCCTTTGGTCGCAGCCCCTTTTTGAGCTACAACTGTATCTTTGCTCGGAGAGCTAGTGCAACGTCGTTGGGCATCACCAGGTTCACAATCAGGTTCTTTACCTTCAGTGTCAGGCTTCTTCTGGCCAGCGGGTCCGCCTTTCATCGTTTTATCGTACGAACTTCCTTGGTCAACGACTCCAACTGTCAGTTGGTCATTAACCTTAACTGCTGTTGCGCCTTCTGGATCAGCCGCAACCTGCGCTTGTGCGAAAAAATTAAGCATTAATAAAACCATGATTATAGATATAAAAAATTTCATCCTGATTGCTCCTATAAAAATAATTCTTGAGTGGCTGGGGCGATAATATCTAACAAAGTATTAAACGTACTGGCAACTTGCATCGCTACGCTTGGCCCTTCTTTACTATCCACTTTGTTTATGTCCCCATTTGGCTTATAACTTACTTTAATCGATCCCAGTCCTGGTCTCGATACAACCACTGGCTTGTTGTACTTCTCTTCATATTCAAGCTTTACGATCTTTTTAGCTTGGTCAATGATCTTAGTTATTCTACCACGATTGTCATAAGATAATTCTATCTTTTGACCATCTGAATTTTCTGCGAAGTTCAAGTTACCTTTTGTATCATATTGAAACATTGTGAACTTAGTCGATACCTTCTTACCCTTGTCGTTCAATGCTTCTACGATAACTTTTGAAGGTTTCTTCAACGAATTATTATATTCAAAAATCAGCTTATTATTAGCCGTATTTTTTGTTTTTACTAAACCATCCGGAGTGTACTCGTAAGTAAACTTGTCGCCGTTTTTACGAATAGATGTCGGGCGACCAAATGTTTCGTGATATGAAATATCAGTTTCATTATCGTTTTCTTTAGACAAAACTCGCGACAAAACATACTCGCCATTGGTTTTTTGTTTATGCCAGAATTCATAACGACTGTTCGCAACGGTTTCTTTTCCACACACTTTTTTAACTGTCGACCAGAAATGACCTTTTGGGTCCTTTTTATCAACTTCGTACCCGTATGTCTCGTTACATTTATCGCGATCAGTAAAGCCGATAACCCAGTCATTATTTTGATCGTACTTAATTTGAATCACAGAATTATCCGTGAAAACAACTTTAGTTAAATTATGCAAGTCATCGTAATTGTATTTCGTAGCATATTTTTTAGCATCACGTGAATAAGACAAATCATCTGTGTTCACATACTGATATTCTGCCGTTAAACCATTTGGTCCAAAAATTTGCTGAACTTTCTTATTCGCTGAATAGTATTTAAAAGTTAGTTTCCTAGAGTTTGTATCTGCAACTTCTTTTAATAGACCCGCTTTATCATATTCTAATTTCAGCATATTGCTATTTTTGTCATACATGTGAGTCAACTGACCTTGTGGATTAAATCTTTGTTTAGATCCATCGGGAAGAGTGCGTTCGTAATACGATGTCTTGAAAATTATATTTTCAACTTCTTTTCCGTTGGCCAAGAATTTAGTGCCGTCGACCACTTTAGTTGCCCAGCCATATTGTTTTGCCAGGTCTGCGCGGTCGTCGTCGTATTCAAATAACTCTTCTTTTTTCTTTTTGTAGAACTCATCTGTGCGGCCCGCGACCTTTTCAGCTTTCATTTTGCCAATAATGAAATCCACAACTTTTTCCACTTCTTGTTTTCCGAATTCACGTGGAGAGAACAAAACTTCGGAACCAGCACCACATTCGCGAACTTTTAAATTACTCTCTGCCGTAATTTCTAGTTTCGTTTCAAAGTTTGTGCACCAACCGAAACCAAAAATACCGTTAAATAGTGTACGACTATTGTATGTTCTTTCTAGTTTCAAATCATAGCCAGTACCATCTAATTCAAAATCGACCCACGTATTAGAATAGTTGGCATTTTTCATGTCCACGATAGCGTGAACGTTGAATGATACGAAACTTAGGAGAATGAGGATGAGAGAGCTTTTCATAATCTAAAAGTCCTTTTTTTAACCCGAAAGATACTACACTTTTATTGTAACAATTTTTTTGATCCAAAGGCCACCAATTACCTGCAGGACTAGCATAGCAAAGAGCAAAATATAGCCCATTGTCGTAGTGTACATAGGCCGGATAAAGGTAGGATCCATAAATAGAAAAATTATAAATATCAAGAAGGGGATCGCCATGACGATAATTCCCTGCATGACTCCTTTTGATGTAATGGCTTCAATTTTCTTCTCGATCTTCTGACGTTCTCGAATTACATAGACTATCGTCTCGAAAGTTTCGGCTAAGTTACCGCCAGTTTCTTTTAAAATATTAATCGCCGTCACAAACATTTGTACGTCTGGTCTAGGTATACGTTCGCCTAGTTTATTTAGCGCTTCTTCAAAACTTGAACCCAATTGAGTATCACCGACGATTTTTTCAAATTCTTGTTTAATCGGATTATTCATAATTTCGATCACACGTTGCATGGATTGGATCGGATTAGATCCTGTTTTTATACCATTTGCCATGATCGTAAGTGAATCGACCATCTGCTCGACAAAGCGACTACAGCGGCGTTCATAGGTTGATTTCACTAATAACAAAGGCAAATTCCAGCCAGCGACGCCAACACAACCGCCAAATAGCAGCCCAGCGATAAGATCAGGCCAAAATACAAAGAAAAAAATACCGCCTAAACCAAAACTCAAACCAAACAGTAAGTATGTAACTTTCCGAGGATCCGTTTGAACACCCATTAATTCGTAATATCTAAGAATCATATTTCGATTAGATGAAGATTTTTTTTCAAAGAAAGGAAACAACACTCCACTCAAGCCATAGATAGTCACCGCAACCGCGATTGAAGTGAGTATTATAAAAGGTATTGGCTTGAACAAAAAATCCATTGTTAATCTATCCTATCTTTTTGACTGGTGGTTGGGGATTGGGCGATAGACCAGAAGTACCTGACGGCGATGGGCCAGTTGCCGCCGCCGGCTTCTGAGCATCTGCTAGGAATAATTCTTTTGGAACAATAACATTCTTAGCAGCTAATTTTTGAATAAGCTTAGGAATATAACCAGTCGGTTGGAATTGCCCTAATATTTTCTTTTTAGCGTCATATCCAGTTTCTTTGAAAATAAAGATGGGGGCCAACGTTACGGCCTCGCCTTGGATACCATCAACTTCAGTGATCGACATAATTTTACGTGAACCATCTGACAAACGAGAAACCTGAACGATAATATGAACCGCACTAGCAATTTGTTCACGAATCGCACGGGCAGGCAAATCCATTCCGGCCATCATACATAAAGTTTCTAAACGCGAGATACATTCTTTCGCATTATTCGCATGGGTCGTAGTCATCGAACCATCGTGACCCGTGTTCATTGCTTGCAACATATCTAAAGCAGCTCCGTCTCGACATTCCCCAACGACAATTCGATCGGGCCGCATACGTAAGGCGTTCTTAATTAGATCGCGAATACTAATGGCGTGAGAACCTTCCATCGAAGTCGGGCGAGTCTCTAATCGAACTACGTGATCTTGTTGTAGTTGCAACTCGGCCGCATCCTCGACCGTAACGATACGATCGGTACTTGGAATAAATGATGATAACATATTCAATAGCGTTGTTTTACCGGAACCAGTACCGCCGGAAATAACCACGTTCATACCGTTTTCAACAGATATACGTAGGAATTCGACCATGCTTTTGGTCATCGATCCATAATCGATATATTTCTCTGGCGACACGCCACCTTTTTTAAATTTACGAATAGTAACGGCTGGGCCATCGATCGAGCAGGGCTCAATGATAGCGTTCACCCGGCTTCCGTCTTTTAAACGCGCATCCACCATGGGGCTTGCGTTATTGATTTGACGGCCTAGGGGAGTCACGATTCTTTCAATAATTCGACGAAGATGATCATTCGAAGTGAATTGCATATCTTTCGCCCACGTAAGCTTACCGCCTTTTTCTATAAAAATTTTGCGATAACCATTAATCATAATCTCGGAAATATCTTTATCCGCTAGTAAATCTTCTAACGGGCCTAAACCCAAAGATTCTTTCAATACATCTTCAATCAGCACCTGACGCTTGTCGCGCGCCATATCTGGAGATTCTTTATCTACAATTTGAGTAATCTCGCGCTTTACACGATCTTTGATTTCATTTTGCTTGGACTCATCTTGAGTGTAGTCCTTCATCATACGAGACAATTCAGGCAAGCGTAACAACTCGGCATGCACACGAAGGCGCATTTGCACTTGAGGATCTAAACCTTGCATCGAGGCTGCAGATAAACTGCCGCTAGCGCCCGCATCAGCTGCTGGTGCCGGTGGCTTCGGTTTAGTTAAACTTTTTAAACGTTGTAGAGGTCCACCGGTAATACGACGAACGACTTCATAGTAAGAATTAGTTAATGGTGATTTCGGCTGCGAAATAACAAACGGAGTCTGTTTTTGAATAGACGCTAGCGTTGTTACTTCATCATGAGGAATCAATCCCATGGCAGGCAGTCGTAACGAATTACTAATATCCTGCGGAGAGATACCAGAGGGGCTAACTTTGTTAATCACTAGTTGGAACATATCTCTCGGAAACGTTGCCGATAGCATGTCGTTCACTAAACGCTGAGTTTGAGCGACCACTAGGACTTCTGGAGTTGTAATAATAAAACACGCTGTAGCTTCTAATAGAAACGCATTTTGCAGTGGACCAATGTCATTGCCTAAATCCACAATAATAAATTTGAACTGACGGCTGAAAAACTCAATTTGGCGCATTAAGGATTCTGGGTTTACATCCAATTTTTCTTCGGGCCCGCGAACCGCACCTAGATAGGCTAACCCAGATGCGTGCATATTAACTAGCTGGTTCAACGGAGTCGCTGACAGGCCCGTCGCCATGTTCGTAATTTCTTTCAGAGTTTTAATTGGCTTCTGCCCCAAAAGAAAATTTTGGTCACCAATAGTTTTAGAATCCCCATCAATAAGAAGAACCTGAGTCCGCAGCTCGTTCATCAACGCAACAGCAAAGTTTGCGGTAAACACACTCTTACCGACTCCACCTTTACCACCAATAACACCAATTAAAGTACAATTAGGATTCAACGCCAAAGCTACTCCTCGTTGCTAGCTTTTTCGGTATATTCTCAATTTTAGATAACTCGCTGAACGACTAGAACGGTAGGGATACACAGACTTGACTTGAAATGAGTCCACAAGTACCTAAAATAACTAGGCAATTTCGCCTCAAAAACAATATAGACTACTCTGACGGCTACTGAAAGACACTGCGGTCTACCGAGGATTACTTAGGTTCCCCACATTTCCCCACAAATCTGAACTATTCTAATTAATCTAATACTAAAAATGCCTGCATTACAATATGTACGCAATAGCGTATACTGACTAAACTAGTTGGAGGGTGTTTGAAGCCTGTTTTTACCATCTTAAGAACTAACCATTTTGAGGAGTGGTTTCAAAATCAGGATAAGGATACTAAAGCCAAAGTTCAAATGCGACTCGATAGGAACAAAGCATGGCCAAAATAAAGACATTAACAAAGCAAAAAAGCTCCTTGAAGAAATTAAAGGCCGTGGTTTTACATCCTCATAAAATTTTAGACGAATCGGTGTTAGACCGCGAAACGCTCAAGTCTATTTTAATGGAAGCTTTAATCGACGGTGATATCGAAACTCTTAAAGACGTTTTGATTACTCAAATCAGAATGCAAAACAAAGCTGAGCTAGTTAGAAAATCAAAACTGGGACGGCAAACTTTATATGATTTGATTGAAGGCAAACGTGAGTTTAATCCAACAGTGAAAACACTTAGCTCACTACTTAAAGCGATAGCTGCCTGAAATCAGTGTCTAAAAATAGACAGAGTCAGAAGTCATCGTCCATTTTCGCACCGGTGAAAATCACTTCACCCGCGAGTTTAGCGACATCTGTTGGCCCCACAGCCGCTCAAACAAGCCCCAAAAACGAAAAGGCCTAGAGGGACTCACTAGGCCCTGTAACTTACTCCCTTGACAGGAATCTTTGCGATAAAGCACCATAAATACGATGTTCAGATTTGTTATCTATTTCTTTTTAGTTTCATATACAACAAATGCGAAAGTAGATCCGGATTGTTTAAATTGGTTTCAAAAATCAAAATTAAAATCAACTGAAAAAGGTTGTATATTAAGTTGCGCTGCCTTACCGATAGATTTTAATACGTTTCATTGTCCTAACCAATGTGAAGAGCTATGCAAAAAGGCAAATCAGTGCAATGTAGACCTTTTTTGGAAGGGGAAACTAAAATCTGGCAGGCCACAAGATTGGAGCATTAGTAATGAAAAAACAGCTGAATGGACCAAAGCTGAAGAGGATCAGATTATTAAAGTTTTATCTAGACTGCCAGACGAGTTGAAAAACGTTCCCATAAATGGATTTTATAGAATGCAAAAGTCAGTGGTTCTGACTAATCCTGCAACAACTTCTTCAACTGGTAAAAGTATAGCTATTTATGACCGAACTTTTGACAATCCATTTTGGTCAGTAGAAGATGTCATTCTTCATGAGCTTGGTCATTTTAGTTATCTCCACTTAAGCGAAGCTGAAAAACTTTCTTTTAAAGATCAGATGGGATGGAAACAATCATTGGTGGGAGATTCTTCTAGAAAGGGAGATTTTGTAAGCCCAAGAGCTAAAGATTCTCCAGAAGAAGATTTTGCTGAAAACTTTTCTTTTTTTCTGAAAGATCCTGGTTTTTTAAAAGAAAAAAGCACTAAAGCCTACGAGTGGCTAATTAAAAAATATTCAGATAATTTTAAATATAAAAAGGACTGTGAACATGAGAAAAAGTAATACCTTTTTCATGCTACTTATTTGGATGGCTGTTTTAGGCTGCAAAACAACTACGACTAAGGATGTTTCGATTCCTTCTAACCCACACAGACTTGAAGATGTTAAGGTGGGCGAAGTGAAGTCGGATGTTGAAAGAAAAATTGGCAAGGCTTCCGAATATCGTCAATTCAAAAATGATGAATTATGGATCTACGATAATAATTCGAGTGGTCGCCAACTTGGCACAATTACCTTTGATATTGAAACACAAAAAGTGAAGGGAGTAACTCTTGTTCCTGACTTAGAATCAAAAGAATCTAAAATTGATTTTTTATTGAAAAAAAAATTTACCAATATGAAATTTGAAGAAATATCAACAAATCGCTGCCAAAAAGATTATATTCCGACCTCGGTGTTTTATGTTAATAAAAAAGAGGGGGTCATCGTCCGCTACAATCGGCATTCACAATTTGTAGAAAGTTATTCCAAAGCAGAAAGTATGTACATGGATGACCTTGTCAAAACTATTGTAAGCTGTCCATAGAACCGAACCTCATATCCCCCAGTTTATTTACCTTAGTAAGGCTATTAGTAAGGCATTTTAAACTTAGATTTGATCTTCTCACTGTCAGCGCTCGCTGAAGTAATGATCTTAGGTGTAACAAACACTACGAATTGATTTTGATTTCTAGCAGATCCCTTGGCTGCCAAGGCATTGAATAACGCTGCAGTAGCTGGGTCACGATTATAGTTCGTATCTGTAGAGTTCTTGATTAAACCACCGACCGCGGCACTTTGACGGTCACGAACCGCAATAACGGTGATCAATTCGTTCTTTGAAACAACTGGGTTACTGTTAACTACGCCGACCTTTTGGCTGACTTGGAATTCAAGGCGCATTTCTACTGTCCCTGATTTATCACCACTGATTGTCGGAGTAATCGAAGCTTTCAAACCGGTCGGCGTAAATGCCGTACCTTGGTTACCATTTTGTCCAATAACTGAATACGGTTCGTCAATTGTTTGCGAAATCGAACCTTTCTCACCATCACGAACCATAAACGATGTGCTTTCTAAAACGCGTGCATGACCATGAGTTTTTGCAGAATTTAATTTAGGTAGCAAATTACTTACTACCGCAGTTAACGATGTAACGATTCCGCCACCGGTATCACCTGTAGCTGCTTTCACACCAGTCTCATCACTAATTTTAGGAGCCCATTCGAAACGGAAAGATTTCGAATAGTCTTTCTTCAATTCAACATAGTGAATATTCATTTGAACTAACTTTTTAGGTGGTGCCGGAGCCCCTTCTTTGACGGTGATCATGTTGATAACACCATCATTCATAGGCTTAGGACACTTAATAGAACCATCGGAGCATGACGGATCTACGTAAACTGGTGGCATATATATCTTTGCAATAATTTCGGCCTGAACTTTTTCTGACTCGCTGCCGACTTGACCTTGAAGAATGATTTTCTCGTGACGTGCGCGGCATTCAATCTCAGGATTATTGATATCGCTCATGATAAATTGGCAGATTTTACTATAAGCCATAGGATTCACACTGACGATACTATCTACCTTTTCACCGAATTGACGAATTACGTTTTTAATACGCATTAAATCTTTTGGAGTTAATACCTGACCATCAATAACTACTTTATTATTGATAATCTTGATTGCGATACCATCAATATCTGCAAGCATGCCTTTAAGCTCGATCACTACTTTGTCTAAAGTATTTTTGCGTACGCTAATACGATACTCTACAACTTTTTTATTATTTTTCTTGTCGTAAATAACAAGAGTACCAAATCCTTCTCTGATTGGTTTAAAGCGGAACAAGTTTAATTTTTTATTGAATTCAAGCTTAACGAAGCCTTTGTAGGATCCATCGTAGCGAATCATTTTTGGCAACGCCGGTAATTTTTTGTCTTCTTCGATACCAAAAGTTAAATTGATGTATTCTGCTTGGCGATAAGAAACATTTAGTTCCGTACCATCAGTCGCAACGTTATCAGTGTCAGTTTTGTCTGCTGCTAGTTTGTCTTCATTTTCGGTGTTGGCTTCATCGGCCCCGTTATCATCTCCACCACCATCTTGCGCCAATGAAAATTGGAAGCTAAGGAGTAGAAGTACAACTAAAATATTTTTAAACATCGCCATATGAATTCCCCCTTAAACCGCTGTTACCGTCCGCCGCCACCGTTTGGTTTTCCGCCTTGCATATTACCCCCCGGAAGAGGAGCAGGTGCTGGTGCGGGAGCCATTGCCGGTGCCGCGTTACCTTCGGTAGCTCGAGCTAAAATTGAATCTGCTGTTGAACTAGGTAATCTGGCTTTCAAAGTTCCATCGGTTGGATTTCGAAGAGTCAGATAAATATTTCCTGGCGACGTGGACAAAATATAAACCAAGTCCTGAGCTTCTTTAATCTCGGCCTCAATCGTTATGGTACCATATTTCGTATCGCCGGTCAGAGAGGTTTATATCGCATTTTTTCCAGTTGAATCGTATTCAATTAGACGTGGGATGTTGTTCTGAACTGAGACGCCCGCTGCGAGTACCACTACGTTTTGCATCAATAAAAAACTTTCTCTTCGCATACCGGCACCCTTACCGATATCAAGCGCGACGAAAATATCAATGCGATCGCCCGGACGAATAAGTTTTGCAACACCACGGACTTCATCCACCGGAATTGCAATCGCACGCTTTGATGGCGCTACTTGCAACGCAATACCAGTGTCAGCGCCTGGGGAGTATAAATGATTTTTTAAAACTGGTTGTCCTTTTTTAAAAGGAACTGCAGAAACGTTTCCTACGATGTCCTGAACGTTAGAGTAAAAACCGTCCGGTACGAAATCTAAGGGAACTGATTTTGTTTCAAGCATTGAATCGTAAATTGTTGTCATTTCTGGAATGTCTTCTTTGGCTACGACTACTACTTTTCGTGCGCCTAATTGTTCTTTGATAGCTTTACGCTGCTCTTGCGCGTAACTATAAATCATGAATGCGGCAAATGCTCCAGCAAAGATGGAAATCCAAAGATTTTTTGATTCGCTTCCCATAATGACCTCTCGAAAAATTATTCAAACTATTCGATTATCTATCGGTAATTAATGTGGATTCCTTATCTATTTTTTCGACAATCCCCATAGACCTAGACTCATTTTACATTTTCCGATGTCAAAAGTTTATATAGTTTTAGCAAACGTCTCAAAACGAAACGCAGTTAAGTGCTAACCGAGGCGGGTGAAAAAGAAAATAAGAAACATTTGTAAATTAATTCTTTGAGTGATTAAACTCTGCACAGCTGACGAAATTATTACGGAGTCTTTGAACAATCGTAGTTTATACAAATTCCATACACCGTTTTAATCCAAACGGGATACGCTTTGTACTTGTCTTTATCATCTAGCAAGGCTTTTCCGTCATCGCGAATTTGATAGACCGTCTGATTATGCAAAGTTACAGCGGTGTCTGCCTGCGGAGTACGACTATAGTCATTTCCGTCTTGATCAGTACCACCAAACGAACTTACGAACGAAATCGGGCGCGCAGTTGCGACCCATTTATCTCGCTGAGAATCATCTGAAAACTCAGATATGATTCCGTGAAATCGATTTCCAAATTTTCTGAATTTTGAAAGATTCGTTGGATCCGCGTCTTCACGCCAGAAAAAATCCAAATTGCTTCGAAAGCGATATGTCTCCATCGCGTAATTCCTTGCGGCCATACTTTTCAAGATTCCTGTCTGGATAACGCCAAAAAATCCCAAACTAAAATTAAACAAGATCATGATAACTGCAAAGATACCCACGACTTCTAAGGCGGCCATACCTTTTTGATTTCTTAGCTGGTTCCCTAACATCCGTTATCCTCCATAGCAAAATACTTTGGATTACTACCAGACTGAGTATCGTATATTCCGAATCGATTATCGAGCTCGATTAAGGCCCGATGCCTGTTTTCTACTTTGAAGAATTTCTGACATTCATCTTGGGTAGGATTTCTAAGTATGAATCCCGTGACCTTTGCCGTCATCGGCTCGTCATTTGGATTTGTACTACCTAAGGGACCTAATTTTAAATTTAGTAATTTTGTTCCAAATAATAGTCGCACGCCTGTCGCTGGTAACCTGATTCCGTCTTGACTGGCACTTGTGTAATCGTTGAAAATTTCCCCGCCCGCGCCGCTGCGAAAGGCTGGGGTATCGTACGCTAGGCTAAACCAACCTTGCTTGAAAATTTTCCCCACGCCGGGCGCTGCCATAATTTTTGTAAATTTTTTTCGAGCTAAAGCTTCCTGTTCCGCCACATTAACGTGTCCACCGGAATAGATTCTGCCCACCGAGAAAGCTATATATTGAGCTACAAATGCTGAGGATAATGTAAAGGCTATGCAAAAGAACATAATACTGAACGCAACACTAATTAACAGGGCCACCGAAAATTCGACGGTCAAAAATCCTTTTGAATTTTTTCTGTTTAATCGAAACGAAGTCATTTCTTAAGTTCCTCTAAGCCATCATTAGCTTCTTTATGAACCCTACTCTTGTTGCAGCGTCGCCACCTTTTGGTGGTTATGTGGATGTTTGGCCCGAGTTGATGCGGGATCACCCCAAGCACCATTCTCTATCATTCCTGATATTTTGCCCCACGGTTTTGTCAGCATGTTTGCGAAGATTTGCTTTTCATCGGCCCATTTCTTTAAGCCCATCAAAAGCATCACGCCCACCGACATCAACAGCACGGCTTCAATAACAAATTGGCCTTTTGATTTTCTGTTTTTAAAATCTACTTTGCTTTTTGCCATTGAAGCGCCTGACCGTTCTCCATTTTGAAGCCATGACCAGTCGTTAAATGTTTTTCCACGCGCGCACCAAGCACCGGACCGTAGTCACGAAATGCTTCCATTGGCGCGCTAAAGAAAAACTTTATGCCAATCATGAACATACAAAAAAGTAGCAGAACGTACTCTACTGTCATTAATCAAATCCTAATTAGTTAACTACGCTGTCCATACCAGCTTCAGTTTTACCCATAACATCGTTGAACTTAGCTGTGATTTTGCCTTTGAATGCAAAAACTAACCCGATGACCACCACAAGTAACAAGATATATTCGACCATACCTTGACCTTTTTGGTTCTTCAAAAATTTCACTTTGTTTTTTCTAGCTGTTTTCATAAATCCTCCACGGCGTTTAGATTATTGCGCTTAAGATTATTATCGAACATTTTTTCGTAGAACATGAGGGTAAAAGGAAAACTTCTCGATATGAGACATCAGTGTCAACGATCCAGACCAGACTTTTGTCAGTGACCGTTGACCAAACAATCTACTGACTGATATTTTTACAGTCAGAACTTTAATCCTTAAGGAAAATTATGCAAAAGCAGTTAATTCGCCTCTATGTTGTCTGTGTCGTTGTTTTATTCATTGTTAACGTAGTTGTTTCTTAGAAAAGAAAAAGCCCCGGTTTATGCCGAGGCTTTTTATGTAAAACATAATTTTAACTAAAACTTAGTTTTTGAAATGGTAGATTGTAGAATAATTTCTACCTAGCTCTTCTTGATCCATACCGTAACCAACAACATAACGATCATCGATTACTTTACCAACGAAATCTGGCTTGATTGGCAATTCTCTGCGCGCCGGTTTATCTAACAAACATGCGATTTTCAAACTCGCCGGGTTTGCGTTTAACAAACGATTTTTCAAGAAGCTAAGTTTACGTCCCGAATCGATGATTTCTTCAACAACAAGAACGTGTTTATTCACGATGTTTTCTGAAATATCTTTCGAAATTTTCACAACGGATCCTTTACCTGATGAAGTCAGATAAACAAAATCCACAGTCATTTTTAATTCCAATTTTCTCATTAAATCGGCCATGAAATGGACAGAGCCTTTAAGCGGGCAAATCATTACTAGTTCTTTACCGTAATATTCGTCTTGAATTTTATTTGCTAACTTTGTGATGATATCGTCGATATCTTTCGCAGTTAGAAATGGAATCATATCATCTTTATTCAGTTTCATAGTCGTCTCACAAGTTTGAATGGCTAGAGTTTCTTAAGGCGCCGATTTGTTTTAAATATCTGTTTGCTTCTGGGTTCTGAGGATCCCGCATCAATACGCTTTCCCATTGGTCAGCGGCTTCACGAGTGCGTCCTTCATTGTATAAAATCACGCCTAGTTTATTTTTGGCAGGAATAAATTGTGGGTATTCGGTTACTAAGTTTTTTAGATCTTTGATAGCACGGTCAGCATTACCCATTTGCACTAACACCTCTGCCATTCTCATCGTGATCTCGGCACGACGTGATGACAGCTTTTGTGCTTTTAACAATTGCTCTAAGGCTTCTGGAAATTTTTTATATTGCGAATATAGATCAGCTAGTTCTTCATGCTTGTTCGCAATTTTTTCGTCGATGTAAGGATCTGGACGGTTCGAACGAAGTTCTAACAATTTCTTAGCATCGTCGAATACTTTTTTACCTTCATCATATCGACCAATATCGTTCAGGATGATCGATAAACCAACACTGGCATCGGTGTAAGTAGGATCTAGCTCAAGAGCACGCTGGAATGATTTAATCGCTTTATTGAATTTACCTTGATCGTAATAGATGGTGCCTAGCATTTGATGAATCTCAGGATTCCGTTGCGGCTTAGTTAGCAATTGCGCCAGCATCGTTTCGGCCATTTTGTAATTGCCGTCGATGAAGTTCTGTTTGGCTTCCTGGAAAATGGCTTCTGTCGAGTATTCCATCATAATTAGTCCTGCACCTTATCGTTCTCGCCAGCTTCTTTTTCTGCATCTTTCAAAGCGCTTAATTCTTTTGAATCAGGAAATTGCGCTTTTAGCATATCACGATATTTTTTCGTCTTTACGCGATCTTTTACTTTCACGGCAGAAAAATAGGCGCGGGCTAAAGCACGTTCATCAAGGCCTAGTTTTGGAAAATTCGCGACTAGAAATTCATAACGTAATAAAGCACTATCATAGATTTTACGTTTGAAATAAAAATCACCGACGTAGTCTTCTTTTTCTGCTAATTTTTTTAAAGCTGTTTCTTTTTTCTCTTTAGCTTCATTTACGAATTCAGATTTAGGGAAACGTTTCATCACTTCGTCAAAAGCCGAAATCGCATCGTTGGCTAATGATAAGTCGCGATCGATGGTTTCAGGCAATTGTTGATAAAAGCTCAATCCCGTTCGGAAAACAACATAGTCAATTTGTGGATGTGTAGGGTGCAGCTCACGGAACGTTTGGTAGTTAATTTGAGCTTCACCGAAAGATTCTTGTTTGTAATAAACATCGGCAATAGCGAGTTCCGCTTTTGTTGCGAATTGTGAGTACGGATATTTGTTTTTTACTTCCGCATATTTTTTTATCGCTTCTTCAAACCGTTCGTCTTTTTCGTATTCTTGAGCCACCGCAAAAGTAGACTCTGCAGAATCAGTTTTCTTTTCATCTGAAGCACACGAAGCCATCAGAATTACTGCAAAAACGGGTATTATTGATAGAGCGACTTTTGGAACTGTAGAAAGTATTTTGCGTAGCATAAAGTGAATTTATTAGGGGGGTCTATTTTCTGTCAAGCTGGTTTTTAAGCCAGCGGTTTTCCATCGGTAATATGCTGATAAATCGAAGAATAGATAATCTTTACAGCGCTGGCAAAAGGGATCGAAATAATCATCCCTAAAATCCCCATAGTCTGCGAACCAACCATCACAACCAATACAACGGTAACTGGGTGCAAATTTACGATCCGTGCGACCACCATGGGTACGATGATCAAGGCATCTAAAAGCTGCGCTAGTAAATAAATAAATACGATGTAGGATGTCACTGCATTTGTTTCTTGATTTACCAAAGCGATCAAAACTCCGGGCACTATGCCGATCAACGGGCCCAAATAGGGGATAAGATTCATCAATGCCGCAAAAACAGCCAATATCAAAGCATACGGAAACTGGATAACCCCAAGTCCAATCCAAATCACAAACCCTACGATCACAGACTCTAAAAGTCGAGCTCGGATAAAGCCGCCCATCTGTTCCATGATCTGATGTTGCAAGTACATGGAAAGTTCAAAGTGGGCGTTAGGTACTGTTGAAATCATCCGCCGATAAAACTCTTTCCCATCCAGCAACATAAAAAAACATAAGAATGGCGCCAGAAATAACACCGTCAAAGAGTTAGATAGTATCTCGGGTAAATCCGTAAAAACTGACTGTGCAAATCGTTGAACTTTTTGGCTAAGCTCAACACCCAGACGCTGTTTTGACTCAACCGGTAGAAAAGAAAATACGCTGGATTCCCAGGACTGAAGCATCTTTTGAGTCCCTTCCACATATTTTGGAAGTTCAGCTTTAAGCGAGTCAACTTGATTGCCCAACGCGGGAAAAATAACCAAAGATGCTCCGAAAAATACTAACGAGAAAAATAAAAACGGAAAAAGTGTCGACACCAATCGGCTCAACCCCTGTCGAACCAGAAAATCTACGAAGGGCTTTAGTAAGAAAAAGCCGACGAGAGCTAAAAAAAGTGATACCAAAAGATTTTTAACCCAGAAAACAAGAACTAAAAAAAACACCAATGAAATCAGGAAAAATAAAAGCTTGATCCGTCTGATTCGATTAAGCATTTCCAAAATTAATTCCTTTGCTGCGATTTAACGAGAGCTGTCGTTTCATGCAGACGTGTACCAATAACTTGGGCGACTCGGAATAATATCTTCACACCAATTTCTGGAGTTTGATTCATAATTTGAATTAAATCGGGTTTAAAAAACCCGATGACCTGAGTATCTTCTTTCGCAATCGCCGTCGCCGTACGAACGCCACGTTCTTCAACTAAAGCTAATTCACCGAAAAAATCATCTTCTTTTAAAGTCGCAATGCGATTGTCGTCATAAACAATATCAACTGAGCCTTTAGAAATAATATACATTCCAACACCGACTTCGCCCTGCTTAAAAATGGCCTCAGAGGCGGTGTAGCTGCGCAAGTGTGTGATATTTTGAATTTGGTTTATTTCTCGAGGAGTCAGGTCTTTAAAGACAATATTTTTCTTCAAGGCTTCTTGAATAGTCCAAACTTGGCGATCTTTTTTAAAAATGTTTTCCCAGAATAACGATAAACTCATAAGTGATTTCTACAAAATAATTTGTATTTCCTCTTTATTTAGCCACCCAGAATAGTTTCCCGGTATTTTTACTTGAACCCAAACATCTTTAACCAAACCGATTTCGACTTCAGTGCCTTCATTCAGTTCGACAATCTTACTTTGATCGGCCCCAGGAGCAATCTTAAGTTCTACTTTTTCTTTGATTACAATTGCACGCGGGGTCAAATGGTCCCACATCTTAAGAGATAGGGTGACGGCGCACAGAACAAAAATGGTGCTGAACGCTATGGAAACTAAACTCACCGGCGGCGGCGCCGCTTCCTCTTGTGTAGCCTTCTTAACCTGACTTAAATGACGAATCCATTGCAGCCCCGCAACTAAGAATGTGATGGCCGTTAATCCAAACATAAAATTCAATGACAGACCCGTCAGTAGCGACTTTCGCAGACTTTCAAAATCCGTTTCTTTCACCGAAAACGCGTTCGAAGCCAGTTTTGAGCGAACAAATGCGGCTCCCTTTTGCGCTTCCTCAAAACCCGGATCCAGTTTAAGCGCTTTTAGCCAGTACGCCAGAGCTTTCCCCTTTTGATTTAACTCTAATAGCGTTAGAGCTAAGTTATTCAATACCGCTAGGTTATTGGGAGATTCCTCTAAGGCGGCGGACAAATTCGTTTGCGCCTCGGCGTAATTTTTTGCCTGATACGCAGCAAGACCCTTTTCGAAATGTGTCTGGACACGTTCTTGCGCACCACTACCGAAGGCCGTTAAAAGTAGAACAACAATAATATAGGTTTTATAAACTCTGGCTAATTTCATTTAATTTAAGAATGTATCTGCTTTTCATACTGTTGACTAGCTCCCTGGCCAGACTTTGACCTAGGTGTTAAAAGCGTGAACTTTAACAGATTTCATTTTATACTAATTCCGCAGAGAAAACGGTGTAACCAAAGGATTTTTTTATGCCATTAATCGGACAACAATTAAATACTAATCAAAAAATTAATCAACTTATCCAAGATCTTGTTACGGAAGTTGAAAAAAACAATCAACAAGTGTCAGGCATCAAACCGCCATCTCCTGAGTTTCAAGAAAACGGTAAGAAATGGATGGACACTGCTGGCCAATTTAGAGGGCGTCCATTGCATTACGCCTATGTTGGTAGCGGCTCTGGTCGTGGTCCTTATGTGGAACTTGAAGACGGCAGTATCAAATTAGATTTAATCAACGGTATCGGAATTCACTTATTTGGCCACTCACACCCCCGCGTGATCAAAGCGGCGCTAAAAGGCGCTATCATGGACGTAGTGACTCAAGGAAATTTAGAAC
Source organism: uncultured Bdellovibrio sp. (assembly GCA_964498705.1). GTDB lineage: Bacteria > Bdellovibrionota > Bdellovibrionia > Bdellovibrionales > Bdellovibrionaceae > UBA2316. Next base: position 41,550 of record CAZCHT010000014.1, read on the forward strand.
CAAATAAAGAATACGTTAGTTTCACTAAAAAATTAGTCGAATTAGCATCTAAAAAAAGTAATCTAAAATATGCATGGCTTTCAACCTGCGGAACCATGGCTAATGAAAACGCCTTAAAACTATCTCGCCAAAAAAATACTCCGGCGCGCATGATTCTGGGTTTCAAAAATGCATTTGCGGGACGTTCGACAATGATGGCCGAAGTCACTGACAACCCCGCCTACAAACAAGGCTTACCGGATTACAACGAAGTTTTACGCATTCCATTTTACGATAAAAAAGATCCTCAGGCGGGAGATAAAACTCTGCGGGCATTAAAAGAACACGTAGAAAAACATGGCAAAAACATCAGCGTATTTGGATTTGAACCAATGCTAGGTGAAGGCGGCTATATGCCGGCTAACCGTGAATTCTTTGTTCCTTTATTAGAATTTTGTAAATCTAACGGTATCGCCATTTGGGCCGATGAAGTGCAAACGTTCTCGCGCACTGGCGAATTATTTGCCTTCGAAACTCTGGACATTGGAAAATACGTTGATCTTGTGACGATCGCAAAAACAGCACAAATCGGCGCAACACTCTACACGGAAGAATACAATCCAAAACCAGGTTTGATTGCCGGCACGTTTTCAGGCTCAACTGTTTCCATGCATACAGGTATGGAAATGCTAGATATGCTAACGACCGAAGGCTACCTTGGAAAAGAAGGCCGCATTATGCAAATCCATAATAAATTTATCAGCGGGTTTGAAAAGATGGGTAACACGACTTGCAAAGGCAAAATCGCCGACGCTAGTGGTATGGGTTTGATGCTTGCCTTCACTCCATTTGAAGGAAAAAAAGAACAAGCCGATGTGTTCTTGAAAAAACTCTACGCTAACGGCGTGATCGGTTTCCCTTGTGGCAAAGATCCGGTGCGCGCGCGTTTCCTAGTTCCTGCTTGTATTAAAGATGAAGATATTCAAATCGCATTAAACGTTATTGAAAAAACATTATTGGAAGGCGTTTAAGTTTTGTCTTCGATGGAATTTGTCCAGGCTTGCCGGGAATTCATTTCAATAGATAGCACACCGACTCAGGGTTCTAAAAAAGCTGCTGAGTTTGCGGCGCAATTTTGTCGGTCGCTCGGATTGCACGTTGAAGAACAGATTGAGTCTTCGCCGCTGGGTGAAGAATCTAACATCATCGTTAGGCACAACTCTGAACGTCACGGTCTTGAATTGCTTTTGCAAAATCATTTAGACACTGTTGACCCTGGTCCATTTCATTTATGGTCTGTGACCGGCAATAATCCATTTGATGCGACGATTGTTGATAGTAAAATTCATGGTTTAGGTTCTGCTGACGTCAAATTAGATTTCTTATGTAAAGCACGGGCCATGGCTTCGATTAGCGGCAAAAATCCAAATTTTAAATTAGCCCCCGTTCTAGTCGGCACATATGGTGAAGAAACGGGAATGACCGGCTGTTTGAAGCTAATTCGTAAAAATAAAGTGAATCCAAAATACGCTTTAATCGGCGAGCCTACTAATTTAAGTTTGGCCAACGCAGCTAAAGGTTTTGTCAGCGTAGAAATTATCATTCCGTTCTCTCGGGATGAAATACAATATCGAAGCGAACATAATTTACGCGAAAGTACCTCGACGCAAAGTAAACTGTTCCACGGAACGTCGGCGCATTCTGCACATCCTCACTTGGGTGACAGTGCGATTTTAAAAATGCTTTCCTATCTTGATATGATTCCAGAAAGTGTTGCACTAATGGAAATTGATGGCGGCAATAGTTACAACACAGTTCCAAGTCATGCGTTCTTAGAGCTTGATTTCACGCCCGTAAGCAACCCCGTGAACTCTAAAATTAAAAATATTTTTAGCGCTATTAAATCTCTAGAATCTGAGTTTAAAAATCACATAGATAATGGTTATTCCCCAAATCATCCAACACTAAATATCGGACTGATTCGCACTCTAGAGGATCATATCCTGATGAGCGGCAGCTGTCGCATTCTGCCGTCTATTACCCAAGACACATTTGATAAATGGATGGATTTTTTGAGGCAGTCGTGTTTAAAAAACGAATGCCAATTCAGAATCACTGATTACAAAAAGCCCTTCAGTTCATCTGAAACATCCATTTTCACTAAAGGCTGCCGCGATATCTTATCTGAAATGAATTTACCAAATGTTTTAACTTCTCTTTCTTCAACCAATGAATCGAGTTTGATTTCTAGGCTCAATGTTGAATGTCTCTGTTTTGGCCCAGGTTTAAGGGAAAATAACATTCATACGCCGAACGAAAACGTATTGGTGGACGATTTAGAAAAAGCGACTCAGTTTTATACCAAAGTTATAGAAAGGTTTTGTTTATGAGTTTTATCGTAAGACCGGTCGATACAAAAGATATTAACCAACTGGTTGATCTAGCTAAGCAATTCAATCTTTTGAATTTGCCTGGAGACAAAAAAGTCCTGACTCAAAAAGTAGAAACCAGCCTTCAATCTTTTGCCGGCAGTTTGCCCAAGCATAAATCTGAATACCTATTTGTACTTGAAGATATTGAAGAACAACAGGTCATGGGCAGCTCGCTTATCCTGGCTAAACATGGCAGCGATGAAATCCCCCACTATTTCTTTAAAATCTTAAAGCGTAATCATTTCTCTGAAGATTTGGGGACCGGGTTTATCCACCAAGTTTTGCGCTTTCAATTAGATACTGACGGGCCCACTGAAATCGGCGGCCTACTCATAGATAAATCCTATCGTCGTCGTCCTGAAAAGTTAGGTAAACAAATCAGCTTGGCTCGTTTTCTTTATATGGGCTTAAACATGGACAGATTCCAAGACCGCGTTTTATGTGAACTGACTCCGCCATTAACGGAAGAGGGCCGAAGCGAATTCTGGGAAGCCCTTGGCCGCCGTTTTACAGGCCTTCCTTATCAAGAGGCCGATTTACTGAGCCAAACTCACAAAGAATTCATTCAGAGCTTGTTTCCAGAAGACGACATCTATTTAGCGCTGCTTGATTCAAAGGCCCGATTGGTTTTAGGGCGCGTAGGTGAAGCGACCAAGCCCGCTCAGCATTTGCTTGAAAATATTGGCTTTACCTACCTTGAAGAAGTGGACCCATTCGATGGTGGACCTCACTATGGTTGTAAAACCAAAGACATCTTACCAATTAAACAAGGTAAGTTTGCACGTATCACTGAGTTTAAAGATCCAAAATTCCATGCTCGTAAATTTATTGGCACACCCGGCTCGAATTTTCGCGCCATGGTAGTCGCCTGCGACCAAAGGGCAGACGAAATTGCTATTCCTTCGAAAGTGCGAGATCTTTTAGAGATAGATACAGATCAAGAGGTATTCGTAGCTCCTTTTGATTTTGAAAAATAATAAAGAGGTCCAGATGAGTTATAAAGGCGACTTTATCAATGGTAGATTTGTCAAAATAGAAAAACACGACGGTGAGTTTAAAGACATTTCACCGGCCGACTTATCTGATCTGGTGATGACGGTTCCCTTTAGACACGATCACGTCGACGAAGCTGTGGTATCAGCAAAAAAAGCTTATAAAAAATGGGCGCACACGCCAATTGAAAATCGCAAAGAATATCTTCTTCGTTTAAAAGAGTTGTTCATGTCTCACGAGGCAGAAATAGCAAAGGCTATTGCACGCGACACGGGAAAACCTTTGTGGGATTCTACAACAGAAGCGAAAGCTTTGGTTAGTAAAATTGATATCACTGTTAATTTCTCGAGTAAATTGATCCAAGAAGAAATTATCCCGCAAGCCTTGCCTCAAGTCGATGGCGTTATCCGCCACAAATCACGTGGTGTAATGGCCGTTGTAGGACCGTTTAACTTTCCAGCTCACTTACCAAATGGACACATTATTCCGGCGCTTTACGCTGGCAACACAGTCGTATTCAAACCGTCTGAACAAACTCCTTATGTTGGTCAGCTGTATGCTGAGTTAATTGAAAAAGCTCAATTTCCTGAAGGCGTATTCAATATGGTTCAGGGTGACGGGGAATCAGGACGTCGCTTGGTATCTCATGAAAACGTAGATGGTATTTTATTTACGGGTTCATATGAGGTCGGCTTAAAGATCAAACAAGAAACGATGACTCACTATTGGAAAATTCTAGCGCTTGAAATGGGTGGTAAAAATTCAACGGTTGTTTGGGATGATGCCGATATGGATAAGTCCATTTACGAAACATTAACTGGAGCGTATTTATCTTCTGGCCAACGTTGTTCTGGAACTAGTCGCGTGTTCGTACATAAAAAGATCGCTGATAATTTCATTGAACGCTTTTACCAGTCAGCAAAAAAACTAACGATTGGCCACTGGTCAGAAAATCCATTCATGGGTCCACTAATCAACGCCGCTGCCGTTGAAAAATATATTCGTTTCCAAGAAATCGCGAATCGAGAAAATTGTGAATCGATGATGCGTGGTAAAGCTTTAGATTTAAAAACTAAAGGTCACTACGTTACGCCATCAATTCATTTGGTGAAAAAATTTGATCCAAAATCGATTTACCAAAAGAGCGAAATCTTTGGCCCGAACGTAGCTATTTACACTGTCGATGATTTCGAAGAAACCATTGATACGGTAAATGCGACTGGATATGGCTTAGTGATGGCTTTATTTACTAAAAACAAAGCTCTTTACCAACAAGCTTTGATCGATGCTAAAGTCGGTTTGTTAAACTGGAACCGGACAACAAACGGTGCCAGCTCTAAATTGCCCTTTGGTGGCTTAGGCAAATCTGGAAATGATCGTCCATCGGCTCACTATGCAATTCAATACTGTACAACTCCGATTGCAAGCCTGGAAGATTTCACAAGCTATGATGAAACTAAAAATCTGCCTGGATTAACGTTAGTTAAGTAGAAATATAGGAATATAAGTGAGCAAACCGAAACGCGTTCTTTTTTTGGGTGTATTTTCATTGGTTTTTTCAGCCGTTTTTTTCGTCGGCTATTTGTATTGGACGTTCGTATTTTCAAAAGCGTCCACAACTAAAAAAGAAATTGTGTACGAAGTAACTCCACAAAAATCATTCATGACTATTGCGGCCGAATTGGAATCGCAAGATCTAATTAAAAACGCACAGTTTTTTAACGTCTACGCGCGCTTAGTAGGATTACGTTCTAAAATCAAAGTCGGTGAATATTCACTCAACACAGAAATGCGTCCAATTGAAATTTTAAATGTCCTAGTTTCAGGCAAAAGCCTTTTTCGGGCGTTTACTATTCCGGAAGGCTATAATCTTTTTGAAATCGCTGATATCGTCGAAAAAAATAAAATCGGCACAAAAGACGAATTCCTAAGACTTGTCTTTGATAAAGGTTTCATCAAAGAGCTTTACGCAGAAAAGTTGATTCTTTCCCCTGATATATTAAGTCTTGAAGGGTATTTGTATCCAGAGACCTACCAGGTAACTAAATATATGGGTCTGAAAGATATCATTCGTTCGCAAGTTAGAATGTTTCGCAAAACATTTGATGATGTTCTAAAACAGAATAAAATTTCCTACCTTAATAGCGAGCAGATTTTAGTTCTAGCCAGCATCATTGAAAAAGAGACTGGTAACGCTAAAGAAAGACCGTTGATTTCATCTGTTTTCCATAATCGCATTCAAAAGAAAATGAAGTTGCAAACAGATCCAACGACTTTATATGGAAAATCTATGCTTTCTAAAAAGCTAGAAAACAATATTACTCGCAATGATCTGCTTTCTAAAGATAACTTATATAATACCTACGTGATTGCATTCCTGCCCCCAGGGCCTATTTCAAACCCGGGCCGCGATTCATTACTTGCCGCGATTGAGCCCGCACAGACGCCGTTCTTGTTCTTTGTCAGCCAAAACAACGGAACAACTCGTTTTACCGAGTCCTTGTCAGAGCATAATAGGAATGTTCAAGAAACGCAGTTAGATCCAAAAGCCCGTGATGGAAAATCATGGCGGGATTTAAAGCAAGAGACTAAACAATAGTCTATTGCCATAGTCTCAAAGTGAATATCTCAATTTGACCATTTCAATCTTACACATGTCCAGATTTTAGACAGTGTCTCATTCTGAGGCGCAGTTAAACTATTGAAACCACGTCGAAATTTAAGTCTCAAAATGATTGTCTCTGGCACATGTATCGCAATGATAAAAAAGCAGAACGATAATTCATAAGGAGATATTTATGAAAGCATTAATCCTATCACTTGTAATTGCATTCTCTAGCTCATTCGCATTAGCTTGTACTAAATCAGATGGTAATTTAGGTTGGAATGGCCATGACGGTAAGTATACAAGAGCAAATAAGGTACAGCCGCGCACTTCAGCACCAGCATTAAGCGTAGCTGCTGTTCCAACAAACGGCGCCCCGAGATAGTTAATTGAATATTTCAAACATCAGGGCGATGTATCCATCGCTCTGATTGATTTGAAATTATCGACTGGCTTTCTCTACCGCACCAGATGCGCTACTAAACATGTCTTTAAAGAATCGTTTAGTTGATTGAGAGCCATTTTCGATTAAGAGCGCGCCACCTTTGGCAGCTGTTCTGATATGCTGAGGCACATTCGATGTGTAAAACCAATCGGTCACATGGCCTTCTAGGCTTTTGCCTTTCATTTCAACTTGCAAAGCTCCCACAATAATAACGGAAATTACGAAATACCGAATTACAATGAAAAGATCTCCGATCATATGTTGTCCTATCTCCAATTTAATTAAACTGACTCTTTCATTTTTTGATGTGAATTCACCACATAGCCCACTGTAGCTAAGGCTTCAAACAGGGTATCTTTCGTGAACGGCTTTTCTAAAAAAGCATTCATTCCATTTCTCATGGCCATTTGAATAATCCCGGTATTATCAACGGTCGAAACACCGATGATTTTTAGATCCGGCCAAATCTGTTTCATTTCCGTTATAGCTTCCACACCAGACTTAGCTGGCATTACAAAATCTAGAAACACAACATCAGGTAAGGTGCGCTTAACTAGATCGATAGCTTCTAGACCGTTGTAGGCAGAACCCACATGTTCAAACATGTCTTCAGGCATAACGTTTTTAATAATCTCGTGAATAAACGGAGCATCGTCTGCAATGATATATCTAACCATATTTCTATTTTGAACTAGGTCGGGCGCGATTTCTAATTCTTCTATTTAATCTAGACAAAAGCAGGACCAGATTATATGCGGAATTGACCACTAATCGCATACATACGAACATTAATTAATGAACGCAATATCACTTCACCGTTGGTCGAGTTTCTGGTGTGCTTTAATACTGTCTCAATTAATCAGTTTTTCAATACTGGCGAAAACTCCGGCGTACATAAATAACGAAGATGCCGCACTGAAAATCAAAACTGTCTATTTAGAACCATTCTCGGATAACGTAAATTTAATCTACGCATCTAAGGCCGAAGCAAAGATAAAAGATATCATCGAAAATAATAATCAGTGGGATATCACGGTAGGTAAAAAAGACGCCGATCTTGTGATCGAATCACGCCTGACGAAAAATCCGAAATCATATACCTTAAAAATGGGTTTTCTATTTAAAAGCGGTATCGTGATCCAAGACAGTAAAGAGATCGATAATATTTTCGAAACAGAAAAAATATTGGGACACTACGAAGTTCTTTTTCATAACTTGAAATCAAGAATCCCCTATCACGGAATAATTTTGAGCCGTACTCAAGACCAGGTGACAATCAATATTGGCGCGGCCCACGGGGTGGTGCCAAACCAAGAGGTCCTAGCGATTCATATTGCAAAGCTAAACTTGCATCCCAAGACTCAAGCTTACATTTCATCAGAAAAAATTGTGCTAGGAAAGATCGTTCTAACTAAAGTTGACGAGTTCTTAAGTTTCGGAAAAATCGAATTCGAACGCGAGCCTCAGATTCTGAAGAAAGACACTAAAATTGAGTTCTCAAAACTAGATCGCCCAAGCTTAGCAGCACCCACGGTGCCGACAGAGTCAGGCGCAACGGCTGTTCCACAAGGTGAGTGGGTTCCAAGAAAACCACCACAGTACGGAAAATTCTCGATCTCGGGCGGTTTGATTCAGTACTCACAAAATATAAATTTCCTAACAGCGGGAAACAAAACTGTATCACAGTGGCTGACTCCAACGATCAAGGGCTCAGCAGAGTTATGGCTAAATCCAGAGTTCCATCTAGAGTTGTTCATTAGACAATCTTCATTTAAAATGAACAACCCCATGGAAGGCTCAGAACCCGGCAGCCTAAACATGAGCTTGAGCCAATACCAAATCAAAGCAAAGTATAATTACGAACTTGATAGCTCAGCACGAGCACCCCAATTTCAAGTAGCACTAGGAATAGGTTCATTCCAAGCGCTGCCAGATAAATCAAACCCACTCAGTCTGTCAGGCTTAAGCTACGGCGGGACATTACTAGGATTCAAAGGCACATTCGCCGTCTCTGAAGAAAGCCCGATCGATTTAAGTTTATATTTCAATTATTTCTTATCAAAGACGTTAAAAGACTCAGCCGACGCCAGCCCTTCAGGAGTTCAAATTAACGATTTCGGATTGATTTTGCGCTACGTGAAAACACTAAACCTCGCGTACGTATTCGAGTTGTCATTTGAATCCTATAGCTCCGACTTTGACGCCGCCACAGGCAGCCGAAGTGATCCATCAAACAGCATAAGTCACAAGTTGATGTCGACACTAGCCGGGATTGAATACTCGTTCTAAAAGCCACCTCCTGGGTTTTTGAAAACCAGAGCGTTACAAAATTGCAGGCTAGGCGCCAACGGAGGTACGTTTTTGAAATTTAAAGCCTTTCTAAGATTTATTTTAATTTCCATTTTGATTGGCATGGGATTGTTAGCCTATACATTTTTTATCGAACCAGGATTGCTTCGAGCTAACGAACAGAAATTTCAAGAATGGCCAGCAGCAGATTTAAGAGTCGCATTTTTCGCCGATCTCCATATGGGATCACCACACATCGATGCTGATTACGTGGAAAACTTGGTGGAAAAAATTAACGCCTACAAACCAGATATTATTTTAATAGGCGGCGACCTAACAATTAACGAAGTAGTCGGCGGAACAAAGATTCCTTTCACGGAAGTCTCAAGACTACTAAAAAAATTAAATGCTCCACTAGGAAAATTCGCAGTTCTAGGAAATCACGATTGGTGGAACGACACTGAAGAAATTCACAATGGCTTAAAAGAGGCAGACATCGAAGTCCTAGAAAACGATTCAAGACTCATCACTCATAAAGAAACCAATTTCGAGCTAATCGGAATCGGCGATCATTCAACAAATCATTCAGATTTAGAAAAATCCTTCAGTAAATCAGAAAGTAAAAATCCAAAATTAATTTTCATGCACGACCCAGCCAGCCTGCTAGAACTAAAAAAGAACTTTAACCTAGCCTTCGCCGGCCACATGCACGGAGGGCAAGTCTACATTCCAGGAATAGGTGCCCCAATAACGCCCGGAAAGGCCCCAAAGACATGGGCCAGAGGATGGATCGATCTACCCATCGGAAAACTATTTGTGAGCACGGGGATAGGAACGAGCATACTACCGGTAAGGTTTAACGCTTTGCCGGAGTTTGTGATTTTCGATTTAAAAAAACCTGCGTTGTAAAAATCCGGTCAACACTTTTAGGACCTGGCACTTTATAAACAAAAAGGCCGGCTTTTGGCCGACCTTTTTGCGAATGAACGTAGAATATAATTCTAAAAAGAATTACATCATGCCGCCCATACCTCCCATGCCGCCCATTCCGTCGCCACCTGGCATTGCAGGAGCGTCTTTCTTAGGCATTTCAGCGATCATAGTTTCAGTAGTTAACATTAATGATGCTACTGAAGCTGCGTTTTCTAGAGCGCAACGAACCACTTTAACTGGATCGATAACGCCTTCTTTGATTAGGTCTGTGTATTCATCAGAATACGCATTGTAACCGAACGCTGCTGATTTGTTTTGAAGAACTTTATCAAGAACGATAGCGCCATCAAGACCCGCGTTGAACGCGATTTGACGTAAAGGCTCTTCGCAAGCACGTTTGATGATTTGCGCGCCCCATGCTTCGTCTTCAGCAAATTTAGTTTTATCAACTTTTTGAGCTGCACGTACTAGAGCAGTTCCGCCGCCAGCTACGATGCCTTCTTCAACAGCTGCGCGA